>SLLF01000085.1 GCA_007134175.1 Kiritimatiellia bacterium
ACGTACCGTGCGGGGTGTGCCACTTAGTCGTTTTGCGCGGGCCTTGCTGGCCTTCCGTTGTCTCCACTTCGGGTTCAATCCCGTCATAGTGCTGGTGCACGCCCCCGTTCACATTACGCGAGAAGATGTCGGCATCGAGGACGTGGAGGGCGTCGATGGAATCATGGCATCCGCGCAGCTCGGCGGGCAGGGAGTCGTTTTGCTGGTGGTGCGTAAACCACTGGTGAAAATTCATAGTGAAAGGCACCCAGGCGGGTGTCTCCCCCTTCAGTACCCGCCGTAGATTGTCTCGTCTGGATATCATGCGCGCAGGTTAGCAGATGCTACGCCGCAGGCGATATCTTTTTTATAATCGTCTGCCGCCACATGAAATCCAGCGGTGTCGGAGCGTGTGCTGTTTTGGTTAGGCTTGCCCGGTGAGGCGAATTTCCGACACGCGGTCCGCCTCCCAGATGAAACGCGAGGCGGATGGGATGGCGGGCACGGAGACCTCCTGTGTTGCGGCCAGGGAGCGCGTGCCGACGGTAATGTGTTTTGCGTTGGGCGCGAAGAGCGCATCCAGGACGACCTTTCGCGGTGATGGCAGTTCCAAGCACAGTTGCCAGTCGTTACCGTGCTTTTCCATTTGCAGCACATAGTTGCCATCGGGACCGGGCAGCGTGCCGGTCAGGGTGGTCAGCGGCCCCGGTTGGGGCGCTATGCGCACGGAGGCAAAGCCCGGCGCGGCAGGTTGTATGCCGCATAGTTCACCCAGCAGGGCCGTCGGCACACCGAGTCCGGCACCTTGCGCAACCGCACGGCTATTGCGGCAGCGCCAGCGTCCCAGGGTATTCTCGCCGAACAGGCACCAGGTCTCCGGCCAGGTATCGAGCCCCTGCGCTTCCAATCGGCCCAGGCGATCGTGCATCCAGCGAATAGCCAGCTCCGGCCGACCGGCGTGGATGAAGGCGGCCGGCAGATACAGCCACGCCGGCGACGCTTGCCCGAAAAATTGCGGGGCCTCGGCCCAGCGATCGAGGGCGGAACGGATCATGGGTGCCGGGGCCAGGTTCCAGAGCGCCACCAGGCTGTTGGCGTGCTCGCTGGCATGTTTCTGGGGTTGGCCGTCAATCAAGGCGTCCACGAAAACGCCCCGTCGCGTATCGTACCAACGCGGGATATGAGCGCGCATGCGCCGACCAATCTCCGCCCACGGATTTCCTGATTTCCCGATGGCCTCCGCCAGATCCGCCGCCCGGCGCATGACCTCGGCGGTCATGGCTTGCAATGGCAGGAAGTGTCCGCGGCGCTCCATGTGCCCCCAGTCAAACCAGATGTTATAGGGCGGCAGCGTCATCATCGCGTCCCGGTCAAGGCAGGACGCGCTCAACTCCAGCAGGCGCACTACGCCGGGCCACAAGTGGCGCACCAGAGCGCGGTCGGCGACGTGCTGGTAGTGTTCCCATAAGCGTAACGGCAGGGAGAGCGCGTGGTCGAACAGCGAAGCACGATCATCTTGGTGCCCGGGATAGCTATAGCGGTATTGTCCGGTTGCGTGCTGTCCTTCCGCGTGCTGGATGAAATAGCGCCGCAGCAAGGCCCCATCACCAAAGCAGTGCATGATGGAGGGCACGATGGCCGAGCAGTCTCCTAAGTACTGTTTCCTTTCACGCGAAGGGTTGTCCATGGTCCGGTCGACTACGTTCAAGTCCGTGGTGCGACGCACCATGTCAAACAAACGACCTAGTCGGGGGTCGCTGGCGGCGAAGGCACCCCGTTGTTCGAAATGATTCCGCACCTCCTCCGCCCAGACTTCGTCCAGCGTCAGCTCGCCGGCTAGATTGCGAAACGTAAGCTGGACATAGCGGAAGTGACGCCAGTCAGCGGATTCCCATTGCTGTGCCCCGGGGCGCGCAATGTAGTGGTCGGCCAAGGCGGTGCGGCGGGAGATATAGGGCACCACCCGTCCTTCTTCGAGGCGATACGCGTAGCCGATATCGATCGCGGCGGCCTCGGCAGTAAGACGGAACCCGAAGCGCGCATTCATCAGGCGGCCGAAATCGAGAAGAAGGGTGGCGTTGCGCAGGCCGTCGAAGGTGTCATCCGCTTCCTCGGGCGAGGAATTGCGGATTTTCGTCCCCCCCGAACCTGAAACCAGGCATTCGGCTGCGCTGACAACCGCCTTGGACAGAGGGCGGATGCGCTCCAGGCTCATCCGCACGGCGGTGTCCTCGGCGCTGGCCTCCCGCTGTTGCAGCACTTCGCCGACTTGCCGCACGGCGGCGGGTCGATGCCGTGTCCGGCGCAGGGGGCGAGTCTCGCAGGGAATCAGATTCACCCAAGGGAAAAAACGCGCCTGGGGTTGCGCGGCCCCCCAAAGTGGGTGGGCGGGGGATATTACCGGGCGGGCGTGCGGCCAGGCGCGGTCGTCGAAATCAGTCAGCTCCCAGCCCGGGGTATCTGCATGTGCATCGAAGATTTCCGGCCACATCGAGTCACCGAGGCGGACGGTCGGCTTGTGATATGCCGGGCAGGGCAGGGCGCGCCAGGTATCGTTGGTGGCCGCGATTACGGAGCCGTCTGCTTCGATCTGGCAAAGCAGGCCGTGCGCATTGGCGTGCGCCGTAAACCCGCCACGACCCTCGTCGTGATAGACCCGGATAGCCAAACCATTGGCCCCGGGCTTAAGGAGCGTAGTGATGTCATACGTCTGGTATCGCTTGAAACGAGGATCGGATATCGGAGGCCCATGATCGAGCAGTGCGCCATTGACCCAAAGCGTCGCCTCTCGTTCGGCGGCCACGCGCAATAGGGCTGCAGCCGGCATGCGGGCAAGGCGAAATACCCGTCGGAAATAGACGTAGTCATGCGTGCCGCTGGTCGGTTCCGCGCTCCAGATCCAGGCTGCCTGCCATGTGGGTGGAGGCCAGTCAGGTGCGGCGTCAGGAAAAGGTCCGGATCCAAGGGGTAGGTTCATGTTATCTCCTCGCCGCGTACCTTGGGGCCGGTAAACGATGGCTGTCAACCCGTAAGCGAGTTGCCTGGGCACCGCGCATGAAGTCTTGGCGCAGGATTGGTTCTTACCGTATGCTGCCGTTATGAAAGGGTCCTGGGTTTCTGTTGATGGTGCGGTTTTGGCGGCGAATATCGCCGCTTTGCGCGCGGCGTTGCAGCCACGTACCGAAATCATGTTTGTCATCAAGGCGGATGCCTACGGGCACGGCTTGCTGCCGACGGCGCAGTTGGCGGTAGCGGCCGGGGTGCGCTGGTTTGGCGTGGCCCACTTGCGGGAGGCGTTGCAAGTGCGCGCGGTGTTGCCGTCGGTGAACCTGCTGGTGATGGGGGTGGTGGAACCCGCCGATGCCGCCGTGGTGGCGCGCGAAAACTTGGCGTGTATGGTGGTGGACGTGGCGCACGGGCGCGCCTTGGCCGCCGCGGCGCGCGCGGCCGGCGTTACGGTCCGGGCGCATCTAAAGGTGGATACCGGCATGGGACGGTTGGGGGTACAATGGCCGGCTGCGGTGGCTTCCTTTGCGGCGTTACAGGGGATGCCGGAGTTGGTGTGGGAAGGCATTTGCAGCCATTTTGCTACCGTCGAGCCAGAGCAGCCGTCATCTGCCGCGACCCAGGCCGAGCGTTTTCTGACCATCGCGGCCGCTGCCGAAGAACGGTTGGGCCGCCCGCTGCGCAAACATATTTCCAGCAGCCGCGCGATTGTCTACCATCCGGAATGGGACTTGGAGATGGTGCGGCCCGGCATCGCCTTGTACGGGTACGGCGCGGCGGAAGCGGGATTGCGTTTTCAGACCGCGCCCGCCTTGCAGTGGCAATGCCAGGTGATGCAGGTGAAGTCCGTCCCGGCCGGGACGGCCGTGGGCTACTACGGAACCCATGTAACGCCCGCTCCTACGCGGCTGGCCATTTTGTCGGCCGGTTACGCCGATGGTTATCACCGGGCGCTCAGCAACCGCGGACATGTGCTGATTCGCGGGCGGCGCTGTCGGGTAGTCGGTCGAGTCAGCATGAATTGGATCAGCGTGGACGTGGGCCCGGAGGGACCGGCGGAGCCGGGCGACACGGCGGTCTTGATCGGGCAGCAGGGCTCGGTTTCTGTGTGGGCTGGTGAGCTGGCCCGATTGTGCCGGACCATTCCTTACGAAATGCTGGTGGGCATCGACCGGCAAGCGGAGCGCCATTACATCAACGATGCAGCCACCAGTCCGCGGTCATGCTGATCAGGCAGATGGCGGCCAGGGTGACGGAAATGCCGATGGTGAGCACCATGTGCGCTTCCGCTTCAGGATGGGCGTGTTGCTGGGCCTGCTCGTTAATCAACCAGACAATCAGCCCACCCGTGGCCAGGCTTAACAAAGCCAACCATCCTAGAAACCTTTTCGGTCGCGGTCGTTTCATGCTACGTCTTCTTGTTGCCCCCTCTCCACTTCGATTGTGAACAGGGACACTTCGCCTCAGGCAGGAGTCCCGTCGGCACTACTGTGGCGACGGTAACACCCGCTCGCCGACATTCTGGCGAACCCAACCCTCTCTCTGGTCTAAGCGCACCCTATACCACCCTGTGGCGCCACCCATAATGCGCACGGTTGAGCCTTTGGGCAAGGAAAAATGTGCCGTGGCATTATCGAGCGGAGCGAACAGCGCTTCCAGGCCCGATGCCGTGATGACGTATGCCGGTCGCCACTGGAGGTCAAGCCGCTGATACAAGCCGGCCATGGCCAGTAGAACGACCAGCATCCAAAAGCAGGCCAGCCCACGCCAGGTCCGCCGCTGACCAGCCGACCACCAGTGGCCCGCCAAGTGAAACGCCAGGAGCCACCAGGCCACGGTGGCCACACCCACCCATTCGCCCAGGCTGAGTAGCTGCAACCTGCGGGTCCACCACGCCAGCCCGGGTTCCAGCGCAGCGGTTTCTGCCAGCACAAAATCGAGATTCCGACGCGCCGTCCGGTCGCGCGGAGCCAAGTGCTGCGCCCGACGATACGCGAGAACCGCTGCACCGATATCACCGACCCGGTACTGGGCGTTTCCCAAATTGTAGTAAAGTGCCGGCGCCCGCCAGCCCGCTGCTAGCAGTTGGGAATAAAGCTCCACGGCCACCCCATAGTCCCCGGCATCATAGGCCAGGGCCGCCTGTGCAAAGATTGTGTCAGGATCGTCCGGTGGTTCCGCGACCGCAACGGCTACCAGCAGAGCCAACGCACCCAGCGCGTGGCGCCAGCCGGGAATGGAATGGGGCAGGGTCTTACGCAAAAAGAAGAAACTAAAGGGCGTGTGGCC
>SLLF01000263.1 GCA_007134175.1 Kiritimatiellia bacterium
GAATTGATGGTCAGCTTATTCACGTTTCGTGCGCCACCCGCCGGGCTCACCGCGCCCGGCTGCAGCACCATGCCAGAATGCCTGCCGGCGGGAAGTGCGGGATAGGTGATTTACAGTAATCCCTGAGCCAGTCGGGCGGCGCCGCAGGCGGCCTCTTCAGCCTCGGTTGTGAGGCGCAAGGGCAACTGGAAAACGTCGGCGGCCATCTGCCGCAGCAGCGGGGTGCGCCGGAGCGCATTGCCGCTGCCCACCAGTCCGGTGCGTCCCTCATAAGCGGCCGGGGGCAGTTGATCCTTGAGATTGACGAAGAGGCTGCGGGCCAGTCCGCGCGCCAGCGGGCCCAGTGACAAGCCGCTAAGCTCCAGGCCCTGCAGGACACCCCGGCTGCCGGGTGCGAACCGTTCCCCGGCAAACCGGGGCAGGACCTCGACCTCGGTCTGCGCGGCCAAACCCAATTCACTGAGGCGGTCGTAGAGCGCCGCGCGCTCCAGCGGCGGCGCACCAAGCTCCTGCATCCAGGCCGCGGCGCTTTCCGCCAGCCACTTCCAGGCAGCGCCACCGTTCAGCGTGGCGGCCACGGCGGCCACCGCGCCATTCAGATAGGGCCGATATTCAACGCCACCGCCGGGAACAACGGTGGGCGGAGGAAACGGTAGCACGGCGGAAAGCTGTCCGCCGGTACCCAGTGTCAGCGCCAGCTCATGCTCGGGGTCATCGAGCGTGGCCAGCAGGGAGGCCTGGTTATCGCCGATAGCGACGGCCACGGGGATGTGCGCGGGCAGGCCCCATTCAGCGGCGTACGCCGCGCACAACACCCCGGCGGTCGTACCGCTGGGCAAGAGATCGGGGAACCAGCCGCAGGGGAGTTCGGCCACGGCCATGGCGCGCTCGTCCCAACGGCCTTGAACGAGGTCGAACAGGCCCCAGCCGGCACCGCTGGTGGGATCGGTGACGGGATGGGCGAGCCCGCAGAGCCGGGCGACCAACCAGTCATGAATGGTAGCGGCCGCGACGGTCCCGGCGGGACAAGCGGCTTGCCGGCGCAGCCAAGCCAAGGTGACGCAACCGTAGCCGGGAAATAGACGATGGCTGGTGTTCCGCGCCAGCGCCTCGAGCCAGCCCGGTTGCGCGGCGCACCGGTTATCCTGCCACGTGATGAGGCGGGACAGGGGGCGGGCGTCGGCACCCAGCAACAGCAGGCCGTGCATCTGCCCGGTGACCCCCAGCGCGGCCACGCGCCGTCGCAGCGCAGCCGGCAGCTGCCCAACGGTTGAGGTCGCGGCGGCGAACAGCCTGGCGGGATCCTGCTCAGCGTGTCCGACGGGCAAACCGGAGACCGTTGCCTCGTGTTCGCGGGTGGCTGTCGCGGCAACCTTTCCAGCGGCATCCGTCAAAACGGCCGCCACCTTGCTGGTACCGAGATCCAAGCCAAGGAAGAGCGGCGCACCGGCTGACGTGGCCGGCGTCGGTTGGGTAATACGGGGCCAGGCATCGGAGCGAAAGGGGCTTATCGGCACGCCATCCGCTCCGAAAAGTATAGCCTGGGGATCGGCGCGCCAGGCGTAGCGCACGGCCACGGGCGTCGGCACCGCCGGGCTCGAAACGTCCAAGTGCCCCGGCCCGGCGACCTGCGCCCTGGCGGGGTGCCAGCAGCGGTCCTGGCCCGCCACTTCAAAGGCACTATCCCTGCCGGACCGTAACACCAAGCGGGCCTTGGGGGGGGTGAAAAACAGGCGCAAACCGTCACCGGCCGGCTGGCAGCCGACGAAGCGGGGCGCGGGATCGGACTGCGCCGCGGCCAGCCGGGCCAGCCGCTCCCCCACCGCGCGCTTGTTTTTCGGATGGATATTGTCGGATTCACCGATGTCAAGGGTCACCGCCATCGCCGCATGGGGCATGCTCGCGGCCAATCCTTGGGCCTCGCGCAGCTCGGCCCATTTTTCGTCCGCCTCGGTGGTTTGGAGGTCGTCATGGTTCGCCAACTGGACATAGTAGAACGGCCACGTTTCGGACTGCCATTGCATGCGCCAGGCGCGAATCAGGGCGGGGAGCAAGCGGCGGTAGTCGAACGCGTTACCGAAGATGGCATTGGTTTCGCCTTGGTACCACAGGACGCCGCGCAGGGCGAAAGGCACCAGCGGCGCGATCATGGCGTTATACAGGACGGTAGGCGACCAGGGATCGCCCGGGCCGGTCGGTCGTTCCGGGGCGGGCGGCAGGGCGCGCCCGGCCTGGCGGGCGGCGCGGGCGGCTGCGAGCCAAGCCGCGTTGCGTGCAGCATAGTGGCTTGCCTGGCGCCGACGCATGATCTCCACCCGATTCGATTCGAGGTTCTCGCGTAAACCCGGGGTGCGCTCCAAGGCGGCCTCCCAGCGGAGCAAACCCGCCCGCGCGGCCGGGTCGGCGGCGAGGGTGGCCCGGTCCAACCATGCCTCGATGGGCGTATGTCCATAGGCGGCAACCAACACCCCCACCGGCACATCCAGTATCCGACGCCGCTCCGCCGCAAAATAGAACGGCACCGCCGGTAGACCCGCCGCGTTGTCGGCGGCGACGGGCTCCCAGGTAACCGTGGTATCCGGCTCGGGGGCAGCGGCTACCCTTTCGGGCACCCGGCCCACAGCCAGCAATGGATCGCACAGCGCCGCTCTTTCCGCCGGGGGCAGATCCGTCTGGCCGAGCGTGATTTTCATATTGGACTGGCCCGCACAGAGCCAGACCTCCCCTACCCTGACGTCCGTTACCGTCAGCGCCGCACCGCCTTCCGCAGTCACGCGCAGCTCGCGCGGCTCGGCGCAGGCCGGCATGGCCGGCAACTGCGCGCCCCAGTAGCCCCTTCGGTCAATCTGGGTATCACGGGTATGATCCGCAAACGAAAGAGTCACGCGCGTATGCGGTGCGCCCCAACCCCACACGGGCACGGGTTGCTCCCGTTGCAGCACCACGCCACGCTGGAACAGACCCGCCAGCCGCAATTTTTCCTGTCTAACGGTGCTCATCCGGGGTGGCTTTCCGGGGCTCTTGCAAGGCCCCTCGTGGCATAGGCATCCTGACCATGGGCCACGGGCTGGAAGCCCGTGCCACTTCCGCATGCCCCGGGTTTTGCAAGAGCCTCTTCCATAAATTTTAACTTATGCGCCTTCAACAACATTTGTCCGGGTTCTCGCACTTCCCGTCCATTGAGGCGGGTACAAACCGGGTCCAGTCCGGGGGCTGCTCCGGCGGAGGGAGCGATCCGAAGGCATTGCGGACTACGCGGCGTTGGGCATCGAGCCAGTCCGCATAGGCCTCGCTGGGCGGAAAGGCGTCGCCGCGCCGCGCCAGCAGCTCCGCCAACCGGGTGCGCAGGCGGTCCCGCACCGGCGCGGCGTTCGGCTCGGCAATGAGATTGCGCATCTGTCCGGGGTCCTCTTCGAGGTCGAACAGGGCTTCACGGTCGCTTAACCAGCGCACATAGCTGTAGCGGGCGGTGCGCACCCCGCGCCAAGGTTCGTAATGGGGGCGGTACTGCGGATGTCCCGCCGGCAACGGCAAATCCGGATGACCGATGAAGTTCATCGTCAACACCTCCTCTTGACCGGGCCCACCGCTCCGGCCCTGCCAAGCGGCGGAACCATCGAGTCCCTCGAGCCCGCCGGGCGTCGGAACGCCGCACAAACCGGCCAACGTCGGAAACAGATCGACCGGGGCGATGAGGGCATCGCAGGTTTGGCCGGCCGCGAGCCGACCGGGCCAGCGTGCGGCCAACGGCACGCGGATGGATTCTTCATAAGGCAGCTTTTTGCACCAAGGATCGAGACCCCGGGCGCCGCCCATCGTGCCGTGATCCGAACCGAACACCAGCAGGGTGTCGTCGCTGAGTCCGCGCTCGTCGAGCACATCTAATAGCTTTCCGAGCAAGTCATCGATGGCCACGACCATGGCCCAGTAATTCCGCCACATTGCGCGCACGTGTGCCGCGGGAACGCCGGGTGTATGGGCCGGTATTGGAATTTCCGCAGGCAGGCGTGCAAAGCAATCGTCGGGCGCGAAGGTGCCGTGCTTCGTCAAATGCGGTTGATGCGGCGAAATAAACAGGCAGAAGGGATGTTCGCCGGGTGTCGTCAAGAACTCATGGGCATAGCGCCAAAGGCCTTCGGTCTCGTAACCGCGCCATCGCTCGGGACCGCCTGGGCCGCCGCACAGCCAGCCATTCTCGTACTGGGTATGATAATTGTAGGCCCGGAAATAGTCGAAACCGAGGCGGTCCCGGCCTGCAGGAATATCTTCGGGTTCATCCCGGTCGCCGCCGGTGGCGCGTCCCGCGTGCAAATGCCATTTCCCCACCCAACCCGTACGATAGCCCGCCCGCGCAAAGGCGTCGCCTATACTGATTTCATCGTGGCGCGTGGTGATGAAATTGCCGAAATGGCCTGTGGACTGGGGATGCCGCCCGGTCAGTAGCATGGCACGATAGGGCACGCAGATCGGACAGGTCGAAATCGCCTGGGTCAACACGGTGCCCTCGGACCGCAAGCGTTCCAGGTTCGGCAGCTGCACGCCGCAGGGTCCGTACAGCGGGGTGGCATCGGCGCGCAATTGATCAGCAAACAAATAAATCAGATGCGGTTTTTTCACGGACAGACCTCGGTTTCTGAATCAGCCAAGTCAGAAATATCGAGCAAGAACACCTGATTGTTTCCGCCCTGCTGGTCCGGACCGGTGAACAGGATCTGGCGGCGGTCGGGCATAAGGGCGGCATGGATATGGTTGCGTTGACAGGCTGGCCGGCCGTACAAGTGGAAGCCATGTGTCAGGGGTTCAACGCTATTCACGGTGCCGGATTGAACCCGCGGTAGCCACGCCAGAAAGCGGGCGTGGGGTGGATGGGGTTCGTAGCAATCCCCGAACCAGAACCGTCCGTCCGGATCCCGCCCCACATGGTGAATGGGAAAGTTGCAATAATAATCGACGGCGCGATAGGTATCGGGATTGCAGCGGCCCATTATGCCGTGGGGCATAGGACTGACGGTCTCGTATTGAATCCCGCGTCGCGTCGGCACCGCATGATTGATACGAATGCCTTCGGCCGTTAGCGGGCGTAAGCCCACGTACCAACCCCCGCGCAAATCGGTCATCAACAGATTTCCGGCATGAGTGAACAGGATACGCTGATCATCCAGGAAATGGGCGTGGGTCAACCAGGCATGCATGGCCAGCAAGGTACGGCAGGCACCGGTGCGCACGTCGACCACGTCCAGCCGGACGTTGCGGGCGTCGTA
>SLLF01000044.1 GCA_007134175.1 Kiritimatiellia bacterium
CCCAGGCGGGCGATTCGGCATCAGGGGGCGGTATCCGTTCTCCCTGATGCGTCCAGGTCGGCCCTTCACCGTCGGCAATTTGAGTGGCATAAGATGCCTGACCACGTTCTTTTGTAAACGCGTCATTGCCATAACGCCTGAGATCCTCCAACTCCGGTAACGTGAATGTATTCAGGATCTCGCCGGTAGCCGGGTCCAGACGCAAACATTGATCCTCATGGATCACATAGACACCATCTGCCGCAGTGGCAATCGGACTGCCCATATTGTTGGCACCCTGCGCCCCGGGAAAATAGGCGCGACCGTCGCGGGCCAACGCCTCCTCGTATTCAAAGTCCGTGAAGTGCGCCCCCACCTTGGGCAATTCCCGCGACCACAATTCCACGCCGGTATAGACGCAGCGGGCCGACACATGGTGCGGCCCCATGATCAACAAGCGCCCGGCAACCACCTGCGGTATGGGACCGTGCATGTGGCGCGGCAGGGTCTTGTGATTCGGCTCACCACCGAACCAGACAACGCCCAGCGGCGCCCGCACGCGCTCATCCGGCGAATAGGCGGAGTTACCCACATCCGCGTATTGATGCGTCCACTGCCCGGCGCCCGGCAACGGACCGGGCCGGGTCAGGATCACCGAATCGCTGTGGCGCACCCATTCCACTTGCTCCAGCCCGGCCTGATCAACCGCCTCGACAAAGGCGTCCTGATCCTCACCCACAACCGCAACCAGCGCAACCCCCCCGTAGGGACGCAAGGGATGATAGAGAAAACGGGCGACCTCTTCGCTGTCCTTCCCGCCAATGGCTTGCAGGTCCTCGGACAAGACCATACTCGCAATGTACGGCGGTAGGCGAACCGTGGAGCGGTCGCCCTCGTGAATCACGACGCGTGTTCCATACCAGCCGACCTGATGATAGCGCGCTCGAAATTCCGCCACCTTTTCAGGATCCGGATCATACACGGTCAGGTGCAAATCAGACCGGGCCAGGACGGCCTCCAGCAAGCGGCCGGACCCGAGGCCGAACATCACACCGAAACCGCCCCGTTCATCCACCTGGGCCAGCACCTGCTCTGCCCGGCGGCCCCACTCGTCGTCCACCGGTGCCAACGGTGCCGTGTCGTGCGCATGCACCACCGACTCCCGGTCGCCCGCCCCGAACGCGTACACCGCGCCTTCGACCGTCACGACGATCAAACGCCCTTGCGCCGCGATCATACTGAAGACCTCACCGTCCACGGACGCTTGCCAGGTCACGGCGGGTTCTTTGGTCGCCGGCGGCACCGTCAGCGCAAACAGGCGGCCTTCCGGCCCGCTACCGTACAGCACGGAACCCGCCTTGAGGTGCAACCGCTCCAAGCCCTCGACGGGATCGGATGCCCATAACGTTTCTAATTCATAAAAATCCCTCAGGCGACCGCGAACGGAAGGGCGATACATCCGCGTCGCGGAGCGCACCGTGTCCGCCATGGGACGCCCCCGCCGGTCAAAGGTCGGCTCCGGAGGGGCCTCCGTTTGCGCCGGGGCGGCGCCATAGGCCGTGACAAGCCCATTGGCCGGATCGACGCCTAACCAGGCTTCTTCAGTTGTCACGTCCACCTTCAAGGCGCCATAGGCGCCCCCGTCGATGACCGAATACATATGAGTGGCCAGGCGGTCACGCACATTAAAATACCAATCACCCTGGACAAAAACGGTGTGCCCGCCGGACCCTGCCCGCCCGCTGGCGTGGTAGTACAACTGGTAGCCGGTTGCCGTATCGAACACGGCCGGCGGCGTGCGGCCACCCGGCACGAACAGTTGATCGTCTTGAACCGCCAGCTGCCCCTGGGGCACGATCCCGCCGAACGAGGCGTACCCCTTGGCATCCCGCATGATATCACTGGAACTGGCTGAACTGACCCACTGCAACTCCGCCGTACGCGCATCCAGCGCGTAGATATAGACCCCCTCGTGCGGCCACAGGCCCGCCGTGAAGTATAGCACGCCTTCCTGGATCACGGGACCGCCGCGCACCGGCCACAGACTGATGATACGGCGATTGCCCAACACGGCACGACCCGTCGGCGCGGCCTGAAACCGCCAGATCCGTTCGCCCGTCGCCGCGTCCAGGCAATGCAGCGCGCCGTCGTCCGACGCGATATACAACCGATCCTCCCACACCATCGGGGCGAAGCGCACCGGACCATCGGTGACATAGCGCCACCGTTTCTCACCGGTTTCGATATCGTACGCCGTCACACAGTCCGTGACCATGGAAGGCAGGTACAACAAATCCCCGGCCGCCACCGGCTCGTAGGATTCATCGAATGCCAGTTTCTCGAAATCATCCGCCTGCCAGGGCCAGGCGCGCTGCGGCGGCGGCAACTCGCGCACCCAATGCAACTGGAGATCGTCCGGCAGGGCTGCACGGGTATGGGCACTGCGCAGCGCATCGTGGCGCCACATGGGCCAGTCCGACGCCGCTACGGTCCCGGCTATGACCAACCACATACCGCACACCCAAAACATCCACCGGGACTTTGTTACCAACATCAGACTTAATCCTTTCAGGTCAAATCTTCACCCTATAAATCCGGCTCGGACCAGAGCACATACCGGTTCAATTCGGCCGGATTCCAACCGCCCGCGACCCCGGGCGTCATTTCCATCCGGTACGACTGCCCCTCCCCATCGTCATCATCAAAGACGATCGCGCTGAACGCAAACAATTCGCCGACAGCCGGATTCAGTTTCAGCGCCTCCAGGGGTATGCGGAACTCGTAATAGGTGCGTCCCGCATCCTCATCCCGCTTCACGACAAATTCGCCGCGTTCCGTGGCGTCGGTATGCGGGCCAAACCATTGGAACGCCTGGACTTCATCGGAAGCCAGTGCGAGAGCCATATTGAAAGCGGGCACCCCCTCCTGCAGGGGATCCAGTCCAAACTGTACACAGTCCCCATCCCACAGCTCGTAGGATTCCGCGTTGTTAACGTGTTGGTCATCCGTAACCGCAGCAGCGAAATAAAGATGTTCCTGGCCCCAAGCCAGGTAAAACACCGCGCTCAAGTCATCCGGGCCCGACCAGCGGCGGCGGCGACCAAGCGGGACAATATCCACCTCCGACTGCAGCGTGGCAATCGGTGGCACCCCGTCCCACTGCGAAAGGTCGCCATCCACCGTCACGCCTTCGGGCTTGGGCCCGATCTTGGTATAGGCATCCAAATCAAACGTATGGGCACGGCGCAACGGACTGAAATCCATCAACGCATCGCTTCCGGCCAGATCAGGCGGGGGTTCGATGTCGACCAGGGCGACGACGTCGCGTTTGCCGGTAAGCGGCGCGTCCAATGCCAGCGGCACGGCATCCTGCTCACCCGCCGGCACCGTCAGCGATTGGGAGCGCACCTCTTCCCCATCGATTTCCAGCGTGATGGCAAACGTCAGATCCGCCTGCTCGAGGTGGTTGTCGACGATCACCTCGACTTGATCGGCGCGCGGTACGCGCAAATCGGCCACGCTGGCGGCGGGGAAACGCGACTGGATCTCAATTCCGGAGATGATGGCCGGGGGGGCACCTTCCGCCCATTCGAACGTGATGCGCAGATTATCCTTTACCGGCACATTTTGGAAAACGGCGCGCTGGCCCCGCCGGTTACCACCCGCGTGTTCCACCACGTCGTATTCCGCCAGCATCATGCTGCCCTGGATTAACACGTCGAAGATCCGGTCCCCTTCAGCCAACGGTTCCGGTTCCGCGAAGTAAAGCACGACATCGTAGGCCCGCTCTTCCTGTTCGTCCGTGGCCCCCAACGCCACATCAATCTGCCGAATGCCCTCGATGCCGGAGGCGACCACCCACGGATGGGCGGCATCCCCGGCATGTATCCAGGACGCGTGGTTACGAAACCACCGGGCATCCTCTGTTTTTTCGATTTCGACGTCCACCCGTGGATTGGGATCCACCAGCGGCGGATACTCCGTCCAGAGCACGTTTTGTTCCCGGTCCAAGCGCGCACCGGGAGCGCCGAAGTTGATGCCGGCCCGGCGTACCGATCCAGCTTCGGGAGCGGAAAACTCACTGAACGTCCACATCTCCGCATCCGGCATGTAGGCCAGCGCCAACGAGGTTTGCAACTGGTAACTGCAGGAACAGGACCGGGTATACTCCGGTATATTCAATACCCCGTCGGCCGGGATCAGGTTATTGGTACAGCCCGCCTTGGCCCCGGGAATGTTGGCCGTCATGCCCTTCCCTTTGAGGTCCGCCACCCCGAGGGCTCCGGAACGAAACGTGATCAAGTGCCGGCTGAAATTCTGGGTACCGCAGCGTAGCGCACCCACCCACTGCCACGACTCGCTACCTCCGGTCATGGGATGGGCATGATGCACGACCTCACCGGTAAACATGTCCAAGCCCCCTTCCCGACTGCCAAGCAGTATCTGGCCCCGCTCGGCATGTAACCCGAATGGGGACCGACGTTGCGTCAGCGACTCGTCCCACAACAAATCACCCGTTTCGCCCTGGAACGCCACCACCCGGTCACGCGGATCATTCATCATGGTGCGCTGGTGCCCGCTGTGCCCCGACTGGAACAGGATATCGTGCGGCTGCGAATAGCCGAGAAAGGTGCCGAACACGGATCGCGTGGTCGCCCACAACACCTCGCCGGTAGCCAGATCCATGGCGCGAACTTCGCGACCGACCTCCGGCGTTATACCACGGCGCGACAACTGCTGGGCGACCCGGCGGGGAATATCATCGATCACGTAGAGGCGCCCGTTGCCCGCCACAATCGCGTTGTGCCGGAATCCGTAGCGCGCCTGTTGCGTCCACTTGATCTCGCCGCTATGGCGGTCCATCACTACCAGAAACTCGCTGGACACGGCGTTATAGCTCCGGTCCCGGCCGGGGCGCAGCGTATCGAACATGTACGGGTAGGCGGCGACAATTAAATAATCGCCGTAATAGCGGGCATGCCCCCATGCCGGGCGTTCGCCATCGGTCGGTGCCCGGTGTTCCGTATCCTGATGGGTCCACGTCACTTCCCCGTCGCTGAGCTGCATGCCGTAGGATTCCGTGTCGGCCCGGGTGAAGTCGTCTACGCCGTACCCCTTCAAGGCCTCCCGCTCCGGCAGCGTAAACGTGGACAGCGTCTCGCCGGTAGCAAGGTCGAGGCGCAAACATTGATCTTCGTAAATGACATAGACGCCATCTGTTGCGGTGGCAATCGGGCTGCCCATATTGTTGCC
>SLLF01000253.1 GCA_007134175.1 Kiritimatiellia bacterium
CCCTCCGGTGATCGCGTTCAGGCGTGGACTGTATGCCCGTTAGCGCCAGAAATTGGCGGGATTGGGAATCCCACTTCAGCGCGGTACGGCGGGCCACCTTGGCGAAACGTTTGTTCAAGGATCGGTGATTCCATCTACGAAACCAGGCACGCAACGGTATCAAATGGCTGTCTCCCAAGCCATCCACCAGCACGAATTGACGGCGGCCATTGCGGTTACCCAGGACAATATTGCCCCGGTTTACATCGTTGGCGCGTATGTCCCAGTCGAACAACCGACGCGCAAAATCCGTCAATAAGGGAAGCGCTGCCTCCAGTTGCCCCCCGTTCGCCAGCTGACTGACCGACGGTCCCAACTCCTGGCCATCCTCACTGATCTTTTCGTACAGGATGCCCAATCCATGGTCGGTAGCGACAACGCCAGCACAGTGGGCTACGGGAAGGTCGCCGCCACGGTCAATCTGGGTCCTTCTCAGTGCTATGTAGGCGGCGTACTCACGTATAAGGGGGCGGTCCTGCAGCGCCGGCCGCCAACCGTGTAGCGCCCGCTTCCATTTCTTCCATTGGTTGCGAGGGGGCGGGAGATCACGGCGTATAACCTTGATGACCAGCTCCGGATCGAACGGAGCGGCATACACATGGCAGTGTGTGCCTTGCGCGAGGGGCGTCCGTCCCGACAGCTCGATGGTATGGTGGATTACGGTCATCGGGCACTGGACCTTTGCAAGGATTCCATCAGGGTCACCAGCTCAGCGGGATACACCTGCCCTGTCTGTTGCCGCTTTTGCACCGCAACAGCGG
The DNA here is from genome assembly GCA_007134175.1 of Kiritimatiellia bacterium. GTDB lineage: Bacteria > Verrucomicrobiota > Kiritimatiellia > SLAD01 > SLAD01 > SLLF01. The sequence goes on from SLLF01000253.1 coordinate 801, forward strand.
CCGTCCATGTGCCCACCTGGGCCGCTTGATGCAGGGTACCACCCGCAGCCAAGACCGCCGTGATGCCGGCCAGAGCCGCATCGCCGGCCCCCACCGGATCGAGCGGTTGGTCAGCGCAGTTGATCGCGGGCCACATAGTGACTCCCGTATCATCACAGCACACCATTCCGGCGTCACCCAACGTAACAAAGAGCGGCTGGCCTCGCTCGCGATATAAATGATCAGCCACCTCTACGACTCGCGCACCGGCGACACCCGGGTCGGCGACGGCAGGCAAGCCAACGCGACGCAGCGCCTCGTGTACATTAATTTTCAATATACCGTGGGCATACGTCGGCTCTGGATCACGCTGATCCACGATGGTTATCGTGTCGCGGTGCCTCGCCAGTAAGGCATCAATCGCCGATACCACACCCGCTTGGTGCACGGTCATACGCGCTTGCCCGTTGATTACCAGGGCATCTAACGTTGGCAACGCAGCGGCCACCGCAGCAACGAGCTGCTCGGCCGTGCCCGTGTGCAGGCGATTGAAGTCGCCCATATCCCAGCGGGATTGTTCAACCCCGTCGACATGGGGTTTAATGAAGGCAACGGTTTGCCAATCCCGTGCCTGACAAACCAATCCGTCACGGGTGATGTTCCGCTCGTCCAGGAGTTGCTGCAAACAAGCACCCCAGGGATCCGCCCCCAATACACCAAAAATCGATACACGGCCGCAACCCAGCGCCCGCAAGTTTACGGCCACGTTCGCCGCGCCACCGCCAAAGTAGCGCTGCGTCCGAACCGGTTGCGTGGGCAGGCCGGTCTCCAATGACACGGTGGCCGCCCCGGGATCCAGTGTCCAGTAGGCGTCCACCGCCACATCGCCTACCACCCCGATATGCAAGTCGGCCAAGCGAGCCAACCAGGCAGCCAAATCGGATGGTTGTACGGTTTGCATGGTGTTAGCGTAAAAGCCTCCCTGCGGTCCGGCAAGAACAAAGCCCGTGCGGCGGGGCGGTTGTATCGGCGTGGTTGGTCGGTTTTGGGGTTATCCGCTTCAGCGGAGACGACCGGCAAGTAGCCGCGGGAGGGCGAGCATCCCGGCGGGCCGGATACCGTTAGCGCTAATTTTATACTTTTCCCGACGGGTGTCGACTGTTATCAAGACCGGCATGAAGTGTGCGGTATATTCGCAGCGTTTAGCGCTGCTCTATCCCAAGGCCATAGGCGATTTTATGTTTGTGCTACCGGCACTGCACTCGATCCGTCATGCCTTCCCCGAAGCGTGGCTCACGCTGATCGTCAAAGCCAAGCAAGCCCCGCTGGCTATACCGCAACAGGGGCCACTGGTCAACGAGGTGGGGGTGCTGGGCTCGTCCAGATCGTGGCGTGCGCTGCGGCGTTACCTGGCGGAGCATGACCGGGTCATCGACCTGGCCGGCAATGATCAAACCGGATTGCTGCTGGGCTGGAACCGTGCCCCTCGCCTGCGACCCCACCACCACGATTGTAAAGGCTGGAGTGCCTGCTACTCGCCTTGGTCCCCCTCGTTCGACCCACACCCACCCGGTCGGCATCGGGTGGACGAGCTGCTCGCGTATGCGGCCCAGCTGGGTGCGACGGAGCCGGCCTGCTCTTTTGCGTTAACCGTGCCCGCCCAAGCTCAGGACACCTGTGAAGCCATGATCGAACGCTACGCCCTGCGCCATGGAACCCTGGTGGTCTTGAACGTGGGCGCCAGCCGCAACACCAAGCGCTGGCCGGCCGGCCACTTCCGCGAATTGGCCCGGCATTTGATGGCCGGTGGTTATCGAGTGGTCTTGACAGGGGCGCGCACCTTTAAGGCTGACAACCATTATGACCGGGCTATCGCCGCACGCTTTGTCGAGGAAGGATGGGTCGATGGTGAATCCTGTGTGAACCTCATCACGGATCATTCCTGCGACCCGACCCTGCAATTACAACGCGATACCTGGTTTCTGCGCTATTCCGGCGTGCCGTGCCTGACCGTTGGCAACGACACCGGTCCGCTACACATCGCGGGAGCTGTCGGTGCCGACGCGCAGAATAAGACGCTCTCCCTCTTCGGTCCGACCCAATGGCGTCGCTATGCGCCCTACGATCCCACCCGGGGTAACGGCACCCGCGAGTCCGATGGCGAATGGAATCGCGTGCTGGCGTTCAACCCGGATTGTGGTCCCGGGCCCAACCGGGAGGCGTGCCCCTGCTACCGCCGCGGGGACCGCCACAAGCGCTGTCCTGTCACCCTTGATGTTGAGACGGTGTTCCAATCGGTGGAGGACATACTATCCGGCCCAACCTGACGAGGCGTTTGCAAAGCAGGTTTCAGTGTTCAAACGGGGCCTGTGAGCGTTGTCACAGTTTGCGAGGGGGTGAGAGAACGGACGTCCCCAGCCGTCATGGATCGTCGGGGAGGGCGAGCGTCCCCGCGAGCCGGAAACATGAACCGAATCGTTAGCCTATCCCCGCACTGCGGATCGTTGCGGTACCGGCCACCCAGTTGCCACCTGTGACCGTCACTTGCACAGCGCCCGCGCGGCCAGTCGATGTCACGAACAGACGTCCCTGACCGTGCGCAACATCGATCTGTCCCTCCACGGTGTAGCTCCGCAGACGAGCAGGCCCTTCGATGTGCGCCGTCAACGAGCCGTGCCAATCCAATCGATTCCCCGCAGCATCCACTACGCGCACCTGTATGCCCATAGTGCTTCGAGTAGTGGCATCGAGGCACTCCTGTTCCGGTTGCAGCTCAATGCGTCCCTCCATGTCCCCGGAAACGGGGACTAATCGCGGCTTTTGAGCCGCCAGCGGTCCACCGTATTTTTCGGCCAGCTCGTAGGCGGCTCGCTTGGGGATACGCCAGGCATCGACCAGTCCGGAATGGCGGCGGAAGTTCCCCCGCCGTAACGTGGCATAATCATTGAAGCTCCAGAGGGCGAAACCCGCCAGATAGCGCGGGGTCCCCATCTGCTCCAAGTCACGCTGAATAACGGCCCACTGACGCTGTTCGGCTGCGTCATCATCCCGTCGGGCCCAAGGACAATCGGAACTTTCGGTCACCACCACGCACCTTTGCCGACAAGCGTCGCGGCCGGCGGGCATGGCGGCAAACTCGTAGTTGGTGCCCCAAACATCCGGCAGGCCCAGGATTCCCCGCCGCCGGGCGCGGTGGAGATGGTTTTCTGCGTAGGTCACGGCGCGGCTGGGATCCAGCTCTTTACAAATCCGGTAGAGTGTTTGATACGCCCGCCGGTGCCGGCCCTCGTTACCCATACCCCACACAATCACGGACGGATGGTGCCGGTCACGCTGGATCATGGCGCGCATTTGGCGACAGGCCCGGCGCAACCAGGCTCCCCCCCTGACACTTTTCCAACTGGCGATTTCCGCATAGACCAGGATACCCAGTTCATCGCACGCATCGAGAAAAGCCGGATGTTGCGGATAATGGGCGAATCGCACGAAATTGAGACCCATTGACTTGATCAGCTCCGCGTCCTCGCGATGCAACCACTGCGGCACCGCCGAACCAAAACCCGGCATGCGCTCATGCCGGTTAACGCCACGCAGGGGCAGACGACGGCCGTTCAAGAAGAATCCCTCGTCAGGCCGGAATTCCGCCGTACGGAATCCGAACGGCATGGACACTTCGTCCAGCACTTGATTGTCCTGACGTAATGTAGCGATGGCGGTGTAGCGGTAGGGGTCATCGACATCCCAGCGGCACACGGCATCCAGTCGCAACGCCACAACGCATTCCTTATCCATAGCAGTTTGCTGCGGGGACTCCGCCACGGTCTTCCCAGCCGCATCGATGATCCGCCAGACCACCTGGCAGGTCTTCGGTGCCTGTGTGGAAACGCGGCAACGTAGCTGTACGTCGACGGCGTCCTCTTCCGACAAACGATAACTGATCTGCATAGAATGGGTCTCGATATGGATGGCCGGCAGGCGCTCCAGCCACAACCCGCCGGTCAAGCCTCCATAGAGCAGAAAATCGGGCACCCTAATTCCCGGCAATACGGATGAGCGACAGCGATTGGTCAAGCGAATGGCCAAGCGATTTTCAACCGCAAGGTTGAGCCATGGCGTGACGTCGATATCCAGACCGATGTATTGGCCATCGAATGTCGCGATCCGCCGACCGTTCCACCATATATCCCCGGTACCGTAGAACCCGTGCGACCGCAGCCGCCACACATCGCCGGGCTGGCCGGCGACCGTCTCATCCAACCGGAACGATCGCCGGTAGCTGCCCCAGCCCCGGTAATAATAAACGCCGTCCTGGAAGCTGTCCTGCTCGTTCCACGTGTGTGGTAGATCCACGTTGGCCGGTCCCGGATCCCCGCCCATCCAGGCACGCGACTTCTTGCGCCGCACAAATTCCCAAGTGTGGTTTAACGGTATCTTGAAACGTGGTA
>SLLF01000351.1 GCA_007134175.1 Kiritimatiellia bacterium
GGCCCCATGGGCTCCGGAACCGGGCATCGCCGCCGTCAATATCCGCCGGGTGGCCGGGGGGCCATTGCCGCCCCGCCTGCTCTGGGTGGATTATGCGGACCGCTCCGAAGCGACCGCTCGATCCCCCGAGGCGCTGAATACGTTGCGACGCATGGTGGAAGGCACCATGGCGGTTTGGCCGGACTGGTATGAAGAGGATAGTGCCGGCCACTGGCAACGACGACCGCATACGGACGATGCGGAATTGCGCCTGCTGGCCCGGCATCACCGGGCACGCCTCATGCCGCTGGTCCGGTTGCATGCGGACAAACCGTTCGACTGGGACGAGGCGGAGCGCATAGCCGTAAGGGACCGTCTCGACGGTTTCACCGTCATGGTCTACAAAATGCCCGGTCCCGACTGGATGGCCGCAGCGGAGTCCGAAGCGGTTCGGCGTGAGTTAGCGCTCAATCTGCTTATGATCGAGCCGCAGGGCAACCAGGCCATTATGCGGGAGATTACACCGTATGTCGGGCTGCTGCCGGGGCCGCGACGGGACCGTGCCTTGCCCATCACGCCAACCGCCACGGTCGACCCGACCGTGGATTTAGACACCCTTGGGCCGCAAATTTTACGCATGCAAGGTTTTTGACATAGTGGCTAGCCCTTACTACAACACCCCTGCTGCACCACCGAACGGTACCGTCTGTCGCTGTCCGCACTGCCGAATTTCCGTGTACGTGGCCGACGCGCCGCCGCCCACCGTCTGTTCCTTTTGCCACAAGTCGATGGAGTTGTCGCATTTTGAAATGCGGCCGCCGCGCGCATTACCCCCCGAAGATGACCATGCCGAGCGCCTCCACCGCCTGTACCGCAAGCCGCCGCGCCTGTTGGTGGCGTTGCTGGCTTTGATCAGCACACTATTGCTGGCCTTTGCCGTCTACTTCCAAGTCAACAACATTGAACACTATTATTACGCGCCACTGGTCAACGTCTACTCCCTGATTGTGGGCGTGTTCATTGTATCGCGTTTCCTGCTGGCCGCCTTCTACACCCCCCCACCGCGGGTGGGCCACCGGCCAAACGTCAGCGTGTTGATCCCTTGCATGAACGAGGAAGCCTCGATCGGACGATCCATCGAACGGATCTACGCGGAGGGCTATCCCGCTGAGCACCGGGAAGTAATCGTGGTTAACGACGGGTCAACGGATAATACGCTCGAGGAAATGCTGCACGCCCAGGCCGCGCATCCCAAGCTGGTTGTGGTCGACTTCGAACATAACCGGGGGCTATGCTACGGGATGGCCTATTCCAGTCTCCTGGCGCGCGGCGAAATCATGGTGTTTGTCGATTCCGATACATTTCTTATGCCCGGGGCCGTCGAAAAACTCGTGCAGGGGTTCATCGACCCTACTGTGGCCGGCATTGCCGGTCATACGGACGTGGAGAACGCGTCTACCAATGTGCTGACCAAGATGCAGGACGTACGGTATTTCTTCTCCTACCGCATCATGAAGGCGGCAGAAAGCGTGCACGGCACGGTAAGCTGCCTGCCGGGCTGTTTCTCCGCTTACCGGCGGACCTGTGTCCTGCATGTGATGGACGAGTGGATGAACGAGAAAGTGTTCGGCCAGTCCGGCAATTACGGCGACGACCGCAGCTTGACCAACCTCGTGTTGCGCGACTACCAGATTCTCTATGACAGCGAAGCACTAGCCACCACGATCGCCCCGGAGAAATGGGGCGTTTACACGCGGCAACAAGCGCGTTGGATGCGATCCTCCATGCGCGGCATCGTGTCGGCAACCCCTTTCATGTGGCGCAAGCACCCGGTCCCGGCCCTCTCCTGGTACGCCATGATGCTGCTCCCCATTATTGAGCCGTTTATCATGGTGCAAGCCTTGATCATCAAGCCGCTGCAGGAAGGGTTGGTCACCACCTCGTATATTTTCGGTATTTCCATTATCACCCTGGTCTGGGCGCTTTATCACTTGCAGAAGACCGGACGCTCCCACTGGTGGGCGGGGTTCGTTTTCACCTTGACCTACATCGGCTTTTATAGCTGGCAGGTGTACTACGCCATCATCACGATGGCGACCAAGGGCTGGGGAACGCGGGGAGGATCATGAGCGCGGACGAAAGCAGGGAACCGCAACGGCAGGCGATGCGCCGGCCGCGGGGCCGGGTGGCCGGGGCCAAGTCGGCGCCCCCCGTGGTCCCGGCGCGCGTGGCGGTCTTGAAAGCCAATTACCGGCAAGCCTGGCTGATGTTCCTCTTCGCCGTGTCGCTTATCATCGCTTGGGGCGTCCCGCTGCATTACTTCCTGATGCGGCGCATCGCGGCGCGCGTGGGTGACCGCGGCATCCGCGACCAGCACACCTTCGTGGCGGTCGCGTATGAAGGCATATCCGACAGTCCCCGCGAGGTCTCGCCCGAGCGGTTCCGGCAACAACTGACGGCCCTGGAACAAGCCGGCTACAATCCAATCACCCTGGAGGATATCCACCAGTTATATGCCGAAGGCAAACCCCTCCCGCGCAAGGCCATCTTGTTGACGTTCGACCATTCCCGCAAATCCTCCTACTTTGAAGTGCGCTCGCTATTGTCCCGCGTGGGCTGGCCGGCCGTGATGTTTGTCTGGACGCTGCCCATCGAGGACGAGGACCCGGCCGCCCTGCGCTGGCCCTATATCCGCACCATGCTGCGCAGCGGCTTGTGGGAGGCCGGTGCACAAAGTCATCGGGGATTCGAGCGCATCGTGGCGGACAGTGCAGGGAACCGCCACAATTTCATGACCTCGCCACGCTGGTTGCCGGAGGAAATGCGCTACGAGGATCCGCAATCGTTCCGGGAGCGACTGCGGGCCGACCATCAGTTCACGCGTGACCTCATCGCCCGGGCAGCCGGCACGCCCCCGCGCGCCTTTGCCTTCCCCTATGGAGACTACGGCCAACATGACGAACGGGCCGTGCTCAGTCGGCGAATCAACATGGAACTGATCAGCGAATTCTACGACTTGGGCTTTATCCACGGGTTTGCAGCGTTGAATACCCGGTATACCGATCCGCGCCGCCTCAATCGGTTGCTGGTCCAACCCGATTGGTCCGCCGCGGAACTACTGGACCGACTCGAAAACGCCTGGCCCCGACCCACCGGGTTCGCCGCGAGCGAGGCCCGGGAGAATCCACACCTCTGGTTACGCGACTGGGGCCACTTCGAACAAGGTCACGCCCTGGTTCATTTACGCGCCCCATCCGAGACCACCGGTGCCAAGACCTGGATAAACGGCAGCGATCTCTTCGATGATTTCCGCGTCGGCGCCCGTTTCCGCCTGACGGCAGGCCAGGTGGGATTTCATCTGCGAGCCACCCCCGACGGAGAGCGCCACATCTATTTAGGTTTGGACCACAACGGTAATGCCTGGCTGCGCCAGAAACATCCAAGCCTGCCCGCCTTCACCCTCGGCAGCGAAATGGGCCGCTTGCCCTCGAACGGGAAGCTGGAACTGGAAATCCATATACGGGGCAATAATTTCTTTGCCCGCCTGAATGACCGCCCGTTGTTCAGTGAAGTCGTGACCCTGCGCGGGCCCACGCGGCCCGGCATGCTGGGGCTAAGCATCTGGGACCCCTCGCCGGGAGTCGCGGCCATGACCATATCGGCCCTGGAGGCGGAGCCTTTTGTCAACCGGGTGATCACCTGGCAGCCGATCGCCGCGCGCGATCAGCGCTTGGCGGGCTGGCTGCACCGGCATGCAGTCGAACACACCCATTTCGCCCCGCCCTGGCTGCGTATTGCCACCCGGGCTCAGGGCGAGCGACTCGGTTGGGATCCCGGCTTATACCGCGATCTGGCGCACACCTATGACCTCCGTTTCACGCCCGAAATTATTCTGGAGGGGCTGGCAGCCCAGGAGGACGGGTTGCCCCAGCAGTTGGCCCAATTGGCGGCGGAACTTAATGCCGACGGTCTATTCTGCAACCTCACGGAACTGCGGGGCGAGCCTTCACTGACGCGCATTACCGCCTGGCTCATGGCGTTATCCACTTCGCTGGCCGAACAGCAGATGGACCTCCTCGTTCAACTGCCCGCCGCCTGGGAAAGGGAAACGACCTTGGCCGCCTTGCTGCAAAACCTGCCCAACCTGCAAATCGTCTTTAGCGCCCAGGTGTACGGCACCATCACCGGCCAGCTACCGGCCCGGCGCCAACGACTGGCTCGCCTGACACGAGTGGACCTGCATGAGCTTCCCATTCCCGAAATCCACACCTTGACGGGTGGCGACGCCGTGATCGAAGACTGGACGCAAGTGCACCGCCACCAGCTACTGCGCACCCAAGGGCACGAAGCTTTTGCCGCCGGGGCCTTTGACCGCGCACTGACCATCTGGGGACGTTGGAGCGACCTGGAACCACATAACCCGGTTCCGCTGCGCCTAATGGGTGATGTCCATCGACGGCGGAACAACTATTCAGAGGCCATTGAATCATTCCGGGCAAGTTTGGAACGCGATCCTGGCCAAATCGAGCTGGCAGCCGAGACGGCTCGCATGCTGCATGAACAAGCGAATCGTCCGGATGAGGCTTCGGAACTTCTTGACCTCTATGTGCGCTTATTCCCCGGCAACTCGATTATTCTTTTGACACAGGCTGAAATGCTCATCCGCGAGGGTCGGCGCGTGGAGGCGGGCCAATTGATTCAGCGTGTTGTTCAACTGGATCCGGAAGATTTGGAAGCGCGGGCTATGCTCCACAGCTTGCTACGGCGCCCCCGCTCCCGTTTCCAGAACATGCAACAGATGCTCATGATCGGGCAGCGACCCGGCATGCACGATCATTTTGCCGACATAATCCGGCGTAACGAACTGCTGCTTCGTCCCGAGGCCTGGACGCTCTTCCCGTTTATCGAATCTGCGGCCCGCGCCGAGCGTGACGATGCTCGGGACCCGCGCAGCGCTTATTTCGATCTGTTGCCGCGAGACACGATGATTATCGAGGGTTTTCGTGATGGCCCACTGTCGGGCGAATGGGAACCCTACGGCGACCGGGTCGATGAAGAAGAGCTCGCCCTCTTGCTGGCCGCGCAGCCAGCGGCCGCCGAGGCGGTATTGCGGCTGGCGCGGTCGGACACCATCCACAGCGGCATCCTGGAGGCGGAAATCGGAGAAGCCCGCGGCACACTCTGGCTCTATGCTCGTCGCAGTCAATCGGACATGATTCGCTTTGGTTTTACGCCGGAAGAGCGTTTATATCTGCAAGTATGGGAAGGCGACCGACTGCTGGTAAACCAAGTACGCGCCTGGCAACGACCTGCCAGCGATGTCCGCCTACGGCTGGAGGTACGGGGCGATGGCGCCATGGGGTTTGTCAATGACCGCCCCGCCTTCGGGGCTCCCATTGCCTTACCCGCCTCGCAGGACTTGGGCTGGTGGGGCCTCTCCCCCTGGGCTCCCCAATTCGGCGTGGCCGAGGCCGTAGTCCGACGGGTAGGCGGCGGTCCCCTTCCGGTGCAGATTGCCGCCTTCAAGGGACGCGAGGATCGCTGGCAGGACGATGCGCTGGTGGAACGTTTAACGCCGTTTGCTCCTCGGTTGCAGGCGGTCGTGCCCACGTGGTACGCGCACGAACTCGACGGCATGATTACCCCCAACACCCGTGACCGCTATGCCAGTCTGCGCCTGCTGACCCGTTTCCACCGGATACGCTTGTTGCCGGCTATTCGTAATGCCATACCGCGTACCCTCAACTTTGATGAATTGATCGCACTGGCACAAGCGGATGAGATCGATGGTTTCACCCTGCTGTTCGTGCGCATGCCCGGCGAAGAGTGGTTCGCCCGCGCGGAGGAAGCGCTACTGGATAGCAATCTATCGTTGTTGGTTGTCCGAATCGATCCTGATCAGGAATGGGCTGAGATGCGGGAAGTGGGGCCGCGGCGCGGTCTTTTTCCGGGCAGTCGGCGCATTCGGCAGGTTTCCATTGATGCCGATCCCGCGCCGCCGACCGATCCCCATGCCTCCCCGCTACCCAGCGGACAGGGGGAATTTGAACCGCCCCCCCACCGCCTGCTGCTCTTTTAGCAGCCCTACAGGTAGCGCGTCCCCTCAGGTCGCTGCTTCAATTGCTCCACGATCTGCTTGACCGCTTGCGCCTGGCTACGCGGGCAGATCAAGGTGGCATCGGCGGCCTGTACCACCACCAGGTCTTCTACCCCGACCAGCGCCGTCAGGCGTCCGCGCGAATAGACGATATTGCCTTTTGCCGCCTGCACGACACAGTCGCCGACCACCACATTGCCGCCCGTGTCCGCCGCAAAGTGGTGCGCGAGCGCCGGCCATGAGCCGACATCGTCCCACGCAAAAGTGCTGCGGATCATGGCAACGTTGTCCGCCTTCTCCATCAGGGCATAATCAATCGAAATCTTTTCCAGGGAGGCATAGGTCTCTGTCAGCGTGGCGGTCCACTGCGGGGTGCCGACCAGCGGTGTCAAGTCCATGATCAATTCCGCCAAGGGGGGGCAATGGTGCTGCAAGGCTGCTTCCAGCACCGGCAGCGACCAAATGAACATGCCGGAATTCCAACAGAATGTGCCGCTTTCCAGATAGTGTTGGGCGGTGGCTGGATCCGGCTTTTCCACAAACCGGCGTGCCCGCAACAGCTCGCGACCGTCCACCGTGGCCACCGGTTCACCGGCATCAATGTAGCCATAGGCGGTACTGGGTTCCGTCGGCGGAATGCCGATGGTCAACAACCAATCCGCGTCCCGGGCATACTGCAGGGCGGCACACAGCGTCTGGCGGAATGCATCATGATCACCAATCACATGGTCCGCGGTAAGTACGCAAAAAGCCGCTGCCGGATCACGGGCTTTTACAAGGGCGGCTCCCAAGGCCACGGCCGCCGCCGTATCGCGTCCCACCGGTTCGCCCACGACATTGGCGACCGGTAACTGAGGCGCCGCCGCACAACACGGCCCCACCAGATCCTGGTTCGTCACGACGAATACGCGCTCCGGTGGAATCAGACCGATCAAACGGTCAACCGCCTGGGCCAGCAGCGTTTTATCCCCGACAAGGTCCAGCAACTGCTTCGGTCGCTCTTGGCGGCTTAACGGCCAGAACCGTTCACCCCGGCCGCCGGCCAGAATCACCGCATAATGTGCTACACTCACACGCCTCATACCCCCTTCACGGCTTGCACCATTTCGCGGATCCAAGCCGCTACTCGACGTTGTTTGGTCCGGCTGCTTCCGGCTGCATGCCAGCGTTTCACCAAGGCACTGCCCACCACCACCGCGTCGGCGTGCCGGGCGGCGGCCGCCGCCTGTACCGGATCGGCAATGCCGAAACCCAGCGCCAAGGGCAAGTCCGTGTAGCGCCGCGCACGCTGCAATAATGCGCCCGCATCGTTCGCCAAGGTCTGCTGGATACCCGTCACACCGGTGCGCGAGACGACATACACAAACCCGCTGGCGTGGCGCATAATGCGCTTCATACGTGCATCGGGCGTGGTCGGGGTGATCAGGGTGATCAGGTTGAGGCGGGCATCGTGCAGCGCACGCGCGTAGGTCCCCGCCTCCTCTGCCGGTAAATCCAGGATCAGCATGCCGTCGATACCGGCCTGTGCCGCGCGTCGCAGCGATCGCTCGAACCCCGGCGCATACAACAAATTCATGTAGCAATAACACATGAGCGGAATAGCCGACACCTTGCGCACCTGCCGCACCAGGTCACAGATCCGGACAAAAGTCGTGCCCGCCGCCAGCGCCCGCATCGCCGATTCCTGATTAACCGGGCCGTCCGCCAACGGGTCCGAAAAAGGAATGCCCAGCTCGACCACATCAACCCCGGCCCGTTCCAAGGCCAGTATGTGATCGTAGGTCGCCTCTAAATCCGGGTCGCCGGCCGTTATATAAGCAATGAACCCCTTTTCCGCGCGCGTGCGCAACGCGGCGAATTGCTGGTCAATGCGTGTAGTTAATTCGTTCATGGCGTGTTCCACTCATAAATGCGGGCAATACCATAAAGGGTCAAGTACCGATCGTACACAAACGGCAACGACATCCCGCGCAACACCCAGGCCGCATACCCGCCTGTCGCGCACAAGGTTATTTGTCTTGCCCGTAGCGGTCGCATCAACTGCTCCACGATTTCCTTGACCATCCCGCGATAACCGTGCAGCGCACCCAATTGGATGGCTTGCACCGTGCTGCGCCCGATGGGGGAACGCACCGGATGTAATTCGGCGCGCGGCAACAACGCGGTGCGCTCAGCCAGATAATCGAGCATCAAATCGGGACCGGGCGCAATGGCGCCACCCACATACCCTTTGCGCTTACGGATCACGTCGAAGGTGGTGGCGGTTCCGATATCCACCACGATAGCCGGTAGCGGATAGCGAGCCACCGTGCCGGCCAAATTCGCTAGACGGTCGGCCCCCATGGCCGCCGGATCGGGATAAGCGATCGGGGCCCCCAGGTCCAGGGTGTGGCACACCTGCAAGGCCGGTCGACCTGCACACTGTGCTAACGCGGCCGCCACGGTCGCTCCGGCTGCGGGCACGACGGATGCCCAAGCCGCCCCCCCCGCAGAGGCCCCTTGCAACAGGGTACGCAGGTGGGCGTGCAAGCTGCGCGCGGTCAGCGCATTTGTTGGAATTCGCGTGGTGCGGCGTATGCGCCCACCGCGGTACACCCCGACCACGGTGCTTGAATTGCCTACGTCCACCACCAACAAGCTGGACCGCGCGGCACTCATGTGATTTGCCAGTCCAAACCGCAATCCAGGCTGCGCACGGAATGGGTCAGTGCACCGACGGAGATGGCGGTCGGCTGCTGCGCCGCATAGGCCGCCACATTGGCCAAGGTGATACCGCCCGATACCTCCACCTGACAGCGCCCCCGGCAACGGGCCACGCATTCGCCAACGGCTTCCGGCGTCATGTTGTCCAGCAGCACCCAGTCGGGCGGATCGCTCCACAGCTCATCCAACTGTTCGGGCCGATCCACTTCCACCTGGACCAGTAGATCAGGATAGCGGCTTCGAGCCACCCTGATGGCCGCCGCCAAATGGCGTTTCGCGGTATGGTGCCAAAAGGCCAGATGGTTGTCCTTGATCATGATGCGATCGTAAAGTCCCAGACGATGATTCTGCCCGCCCCCGCAGGTCACCGCATATTTTTCCAGCGAGCGTAGGCCCGGCGTGGTCTTGCGCGTATCGAGAATAGCCACCCCGTAGGGTTGCGCCAAGGCCACATAGCGCGCCGTCTCCGTCGCGATCCCGGACAAGTGCTGCAGAAAATTCAACGCAACACGCTCCCCGCTGAGTAACGCGCGCGCCTTGCCGCGCACCGCCAGTACCACCTGCCCGGGTTGCACCGTTTGGCCATCGGCGCACTCTATCTTGATGGTCACTTCCCTGTCCAGTTGCCGGAACACAGCGGCCGCCACCCGCGTACCGGCCACGACACCACACTCCCGGCTAACCACCAGGGCATGGCCCGTGGCGGCCTCCGGCACCAGCGCCAGCGTCGTGGCATCGCCACGGCCCAGGTCCTCTGCCAAAGCGGCCTGTACCCGTTCCATGGTGGCCGCCAACAGTGGTGGTGTATTTTCCATGGCGGGAGTGAATCACACCCCCGTAGACGATTCAAGCTCACACGGATAATGATTTGCACGATGGATCGTAGCGCGATAAGCTGAGTACATGATGTGGGAAGCAACTACGATTAATCCGGGGGCGACGCGGCACTGGCAGGTTGGGCCTTGCAAGCTGTGGGTGCGGCGTTTGCCCGATGAGTGGCAAACGTATGTGGAACGGGACCCGGACAGTCCCCATGTGGAGGTCTGGGCGGTTGACGATCCGGGTCCCGGGGAAGCCACCTGGACCCGCTTCGCCGCGGTGCGCGACGACCACCAGGTGGAGGTACGACCCCAGCTACCGGAACGCCCTGTGATTGTGCGGCCGGAAACCTCGTTTCTCTTCCCGGGCGGTAGCGACCTGACCTTCTATGTCAGCATTCCGCTTCACCTGGGGATCTTTACCGGGCCAGGCGGGGAACGGTCGCTGGGCGAGGTGCCTACGGTCATTTTGTCCAACTCCTTTTTCGGGGAACCCACCACCGGCCAACTCGGTTTTGCCTTGAAGACCACGGCCCGCCGTGATCCTGCCGATTTGCGGCAACAACCGCACCTGGCGGCCTGCCCCGTACATGTCCGCAATCCTACCGGTGTGACCATGGCGTTTGAGCGGCTCTGCCTCTACACGCGTCACCTCGCCATTTACAAGGGGAGCAACCGCCTCTGGACCAGCCTGGCGGAAGTGACCTATCGCGGACCTACGGAACCGCAACAACTGAAATATCCGGACCGGACCGGACCGGAAGCCGGCGAAGTGGAGCCCTGGATTCCGCCGCGCGAACCCGCGCCACAGGGACGGTTGCAACGGCAGCTTTCGGCGTTCAAATCCTTCATCACCTGATCGACAGTAGAGGAGTGCAGCCTTATGGAATGGTTAGCCAATTTGGTTGAGAGCCCGCGTTTTTACATCTTGTTACGCAGTGCCATTTTGCTCGCGATCGGGTTGCCGGTCCTGCACCTGCTGGCGAGCGGCGGACGGCGCCTGGCCAAGGCGCGCACCAGCGACCAGGCCGCGATGCTGGTGGGTAAAGGGATCTTCTATACCGGCGTGCTGTTGCTGATCATCATGATCATGCAAAACCTCGGGTTCAAATTGACCGCCATTCTGGGGGCTGCCGGCATTATAGGCGTCGCCCTCTCGTTCGCTTCCCAAACCAGTCTCTCCAACATCATCAGCGGGATCTTCCTGATCTGGGAAAGACCGTTCGCCGTTGGCGACGTGATCGATGTCAACGGGACGGTCGGCATGGTGCTCTCCATCGATTTGCTGTCGGTTAAAATGCGCACGCTGGATAACCGCTTCCTGCGGGTTCCCAACGAAACCATCATCAAATCACAGGTCATCACCATCACCCGTTTCCCCATCCGCCGGTTGGATCTGGATATTGGCGTTGCCTACAAGGAGGATGTCGACCGGGTCATGAAGCTCCTGGTTGAAATCGCCGATGCCAACCCCTACTCGCTGGACGAGCCGCGCCCCCTCATTATCTTCAAGAACTTTGGGAATTCCGCGATCGAGATCATGCTGGGCGTCTGGTTTTCCAAGACCGATTTGCTGAACCTCAGAAACTCCATCATGTGCGAAATAAAAAAGCGTTTTGATGCCGAGGGTATCGAGATTGCCTTCCCGCATGTGAGCCTCTATACCGGCAGCGCCACCCAGCCGTTCCCCGTGCGCGTCGTCGAGGGCAACGCCGCCACGCCTGCGGAGACCGCCAGCGAATCCAGCTAGTCCGCCCTTATCGCTTGCGTTCCTTGTGCCGGCGTACCGAACCGAAGCTCGTCGCCGTGGTGGCGAACGAAGACTGGTGCGTACCGCTTAGAACGTGTAGGTCGCGCCCACTTTGAAACTGCGTTCGGGACCGACATAGATGCCCTGGCGCAGACCCGTAATGTATTCCTCGTCGGTGAGGTTCTTGATGGCGCCAAATACGCTCACGTTCGACCTGAGCGCATAACGGCCCGTCAGATCAACGGTGTAGTAGCTCGGGATCAACCCGCCCCAGGTGCCGGTCTTTTCGGTGGTGAAGGCCCTGGCGTTCATTCCGTCACCGAACACTTCATCAACCACATTCAGCAGCAGGTTTGCCTGTAAGCGGCCGTGCTGATATCCCACCGAGAGATTCGCTGTCCACTCGGGTGAATAAGGCAACCGGTTGCCCTTAAGCGCATCACCGGGTCGGTCCTCCCCGAACTCCGCTGTCGGGACCCACGTCACATTGCCATCCACATAGAGGCCGTTTTCAAACGCATAGCCGAGTGCCGCTTCCATCCCCTGGATGAGTGCGCTTCCCTCGTTCGGGTCGCGGATGCCGGAAACACCCGGATCCACTTGATTGGAAAAATCCATCTGGAACGCGGTTACCTCGTAGTGCAACCGACCGTCATCGCCCCGTATCCCGAACTCGATATTCACCGAGGTCTCCGCCTTGGTGGGCGGGGTATCCACGCCTATGACACTACCCACTAGCGGCGGCGCAAAGGCGCGGTACACACTGCCGTAGAGCTGTGCCAACGGATCAATCCGGTAGCTGACCCCGATGCCCGGCATGAATTCGGTGTTGGAAAACGGGTCGGCGGAACGGGTGCGCCGCACGTCATCCCGTTTTTGTTCATACGTCTCCACCCGCAACCCGGCGGTAACGGCAAACCGGTCGGTTGCGTCGAAGCGATTCTGGCCAAACAACGCCAGACTATCGGCTGAATCCAGCCGGTGGCGAAGCAGCGGTTGGTTCGGGGTGCGGGGCGTTGCCCGATCGGCCCGGATTGTTTGATCCAACATCTCCTCCGTTATTACGCGCACCCCGAATTCCGCCTCATTGCCCATGCCGAACAGCCCATGCTGCAGGGCCAGGCGCGAGTCGAGACCCAGTCGTTCAAAGGTCCGGTTGTTTCCTTGCACCTCGTCACCGAAGTTCCAGACCCTGAAGCCATCTGCGTTGGTGGTCGTGGGATTATCATCCACCAACTGAAAGCGCCAGTAATCCCGGCTCATCTCACTCCAGTATACCTGTGTCTGCAAGGTCACGTCCGGATGGATGAACCACTCGTGGCTCACATCGAAGGCCTTGCGCGTCGTCAAGAACCAGTCGTCGGGGGCGGGATTGAACCGGGCACCGGCCCGGTAGGCATCCGGGAACAACCCGCGATAGGAGATGTTGGCGTCCGTTTCGTAGTACAGAAACTTCACGCCCACGAACTGGTTAGCGCCGATGGCGGTTCCCGTTTTGACCATCACATCCGTCGTATCATAGCGCTTGTCCATAAAACCATCGCTCTCGGCTCGAGTGGCGATGACGCCAAAATGCGCGTCGCCGGCCGGCGTGCTGCCGCCGACCTCGACGGTCGTTTCATAGGTATTCCAGGAGCTCACCCGACCACTGATGGAAACACCGTCATCCGGCGTCTTGGTCTGGTAGTTGATCACCCCGCCGATGGTATTCGGGCCGTAACGCAGCGAAGCCGCACCCTTGAGAACCTCGGCACCGCGCATGCGCTGAATGCGCGGGTTATAGTAACGCGCGTTGCCAACAAATATACCGGGCTGAATAGGTACACCATCTTCCAGGACCAGCGTCTTGTAATCGCCCGCGGGCAGGCCGCGCACCCCCACATTGACCACCACGGCGCTCTCTTCCTCGCCCTTGACATAGATACCGGGCACGCGGCGCAGGACATCCTCCGTTGATCGCGCCTGTACCCGCCCCATGATTGCATCCGTCACCAGCGACACCGATCCCGGCAGCAGCTGGGCCTCTTGCTGCCTGCCGAGCACCGTGACGGTACCCAGCTGGATCGTGCGTTCATCCAACTCATTTGCCCGCAATACCGGCCCCCACCCCAACACCATAGCCACCACCGCCAACCCCATAACTGTATCTATCCTGATCCTCATATAATCGATCCCTCTTCTTTTATGAATTCGTACCCTCTGAAATGACCTCCCGCGGCTACAGCGCCGCCCGCATCTGTGCCAGAGACTGTGATTGCCTCCTCTAGCCTCCTTAGGATCGAGCATGACCCCCAGCCTCTCGCTGCCACACGACCGCCATATGCGCTATTACTAATGCATTCGTATTACATGTCAATCATATATTATATTCGTATATTAGCGCGGGCGGTCGGAATCTGTTCTTTACCGAACTGGCACTTGGCGGTCCCGGGAACGCCGAGCACCAGCTCGGCCTATCGGAAACAACGGATGGGAGGGCAAAACGTCACGCAAATCGCCGATGCGGCCTCCCCACCGTAATGGCGCGTGACAAACCGCGGGTGCTCGCCTATGATCGGGCCATTATAACACGAAGGAGTGAACGATGTTTTTAGTGGCGGACGACGATAAAGTAATGAACCAGTTGCTGCGCACGCTACTGGAGGATGAGGGCTACCAGGTGGAATCGGTCTACGACGGGCAACAGGCCTATGAACGGCTAAAAAAGGGCGATTGCCAGGGCGCCATTCTGGACATTCGCATGCCGGGCGTGAACGGGGCGGAACTGCTGATGCTGATGGGCAGCGAGGGGCTGGACGTGCCGGTGATTGTAGTGGCCGGATTCCCCGATTTCGACGAGACGGAGATGAAGCAGTTTCCCAACGTGAAGCGCTTCTTTCTCAAGCCGTTATACCCCGAGGAAGTGCTGGCGGCGGTGAAGGAGATGGCCCCGCTCACATGAGGCGATGCGGGCAGTCCCCTCTTGCCGGCTGGCTACTGATCGCCCTGATCGGCGGCGGCTGCGCTTCGCCGGCCTACCGGCGCGCACCGCGCGACGGCGCAGTGACGCCCTCCGCGACCCCGGTGATTCGCCCGGTGGTGGCCGTGACGGATTTCGAGAACCGCGCCAATTTCAGCGGACAATGGAACTTGGGCAACGGGATGGCGGAGATCATGATCGAGCGGCTAATGTACAGCGATCAAGTAACCGTCCTCGAACGCCAGCACCTGGACGGCGTGCTGGCGGAGATCATGCGGCAGGGCCGCGACCTGTTCCGCCGCGAAGGCCGGGTGGAACGCGGGCGGTTGAAGAATGCCCGCTATCTGATCCGCGGCGTGGTAACGGATTTCACCGTCACCGGCGACGCCTCCGGGTGGTTCGGTCATCCCAGCGTGAGCGGCCAGGTGCGCGGCACGCGCACACGCGTGGGCTTGTACGTAACGGTGTCCGATGTGGAATCCGGACAGATCATCAGCGCCGTACGCACGGAAGGCTCCGCCGGGCAACGACGCGTGCGCGGCGGTATCAATTACCGGGACCTTTCCTTTGGCGGTGATGCCTTTTTCCGAACTCCGCTGGGGCGGGCCACGCAGACGGCCATGGACCGGGCGGTCCGGCGTATCCTGACCGACCTACCCGAGGAACGCTGGGTGCCGCGGGTGGCCGAAAGCGGCGTGGACTGGGTCATCGTGAACGGCGGCGAAAACGTTGCGCTGCGCCAGGGGCAACGACTGTGGGTGCGCGAGGAGGGTCGCCGTGTAACCGACCCGGTTACCGGCGACGTTATCGAGCAACTGCCCGGACGCGTCGTGGGCGAATTGGAAGTCGTCGAGGTCATGCCGCTGGCGGCCCGGGCCGTGCTGCTTGACGGGGAGGCGAAACGCGGCCATTTTCTCGAGTACCCCTGAGTAGGAGCGAAGACGCATGAGCAAGTATGGTAAGGTATGGGTGGGCATCGCCTTTCTGCTGGTGCTGGTCTATATGTCCAATCCCGGGTGCGCACTGCGGTCGGTTGAAACGGAACATATGACGGATATCACGGAGGCAACGTTTGCCGCGGAGGTGGACCAGGCAGCGGGTCTGGTCCTGGTCGATTTCTGGGCCCCATGGTGCGGCCCGTGCCGGGCGATGATGCCGGAACTGGACGCGGTGGCGGCGGATTTTGGCAACCGCGTGCGGTTTGCCAAAGTCAACATCGATGAACATCCAGGCTTGGCGGAACGGTTCAATGTGAGCTCCATACCGCAGGTGTTCCTGTTCTTGAACGGCCAGGTCGTGTCCAGTTTCAGCGGATACCACAACCGCACCCAAATCCAGGACTGGCTTGAACGGCAGTTGACCCGCAAGGATGAATTTTAATGATCGTTTTTCTTGAAGGAATATTGGTCGAGAAGCAGCCCACTCGTATCGTGCTGAACGTGCAGGGCATCGGGT
Organism: Kiritimatiellia bacterium; assembly: GCA_007134175.1. GTDB lineage: Bacteria > Verrucomicrobiota > Kiritimatiellia > SLAD01 > SLAD01 > SLLF01. The sequence continues at coordinate 15,762 of SLLF01000351.1, forward strand.
ATGAGGTCTGGATTCCACTTTCCAGCTATGACCGGCTAGGCGCAATGAATGCGACCTGCCGTATCCTGACGTATCATTACGTCCGCGAGGACGCAGAGCTCCTGTATGGATTCATGACGGCGGGCGAGCGACGCCTGTTCGAGCTGCTGCTGACCATCAGCGGGATCGGGCCCCGGATTGCCTTGAGCGCGCTGAGCGGCTTATCGGTGCGGGAATTGAAGGCGGCCGTGGCCGAAAACGATGTGAAACGGCTCAGCTCGATTTCCGGTATCGGCCGCAAAACGGCGGAGCGCATGGTAATTGAGCTGCGCGACAAACTGACCGCTGGCGAGGCACTGGAGGCGGTCAGCGGCGGTGACGAGGCTGACGCCGAGAACGTACTATTGCGTGATGCCGTGCTGGCGCTTATCTCGCTGGGCTACAAGCAAGCCGATGCGCAAAAGATGGTGCGGCAAGTGGCCAAAGCCAGCGACGGCGAAACCCAGGTGGAGGAATTGGTGCGCCGCGCCTTGACTGGAAATTAAGTTTGCGATGACCGAGCATTTTATATCTGAAACCCTTAACCGCGCCGATACCGATTTCGAGGTTTCGCTGCGACCGGTGCGCTTTGCCGATTATATCGGCCAGGCCAAGGTCAAGGAGCGCTTGGAACTGTTTGTAGAGGCGGCCAAGGGACGCGGTGATGTACTGGATCATGTGCTGCTGTGCGGCCCGCCCGGCCTCGGCAAGACCACGCTGGCCCATATCCTGGCACAAGCGATGGAGGTCAATATCAAGGTGACCTCCGGACCCGTGATCGATAAGCCCGGCGATCTGGCCGGCCTCTTGACCAATCTAGAGCGGGGCGACATCCTTTTTATCGACGAAATCCACCGGATGCAGCGGGCGGTGGAAGAGTACCTTTATTCGGCCATGGAAGACTTTGTGATCGATATCATGATCGATCAGGGACCTAGCGCACGGTCGGTGCGGCTCAACCTGCAACCGTTCACTTTGATCGGCGCCACCACCCGGAGCGGGTTACTGACCGCGCCATTGCGGTCGCGCTTCGGCCTGACCAACCGGTTGGACTACTACGGAACCGACGACCTGCAAACCATCATTCTGCGCTCGGCGCGGATATTAAACGTGGATATCAGCGATGCCGGGGCTCGTGAAATAGGCGCACGGGCGCGGGGCACGCCGCGCATCGCCAACAGTTTACTGCGTTGGGTGCGCGACTTTGCCCAGGTCCGGGCCGGCAACAAGATCGATCCCGCCGTAGCCGACCAAGCCCTTTCCATGCTGGACATTGACCGCGATGGCTTGGACGAGATGGACAAGCGGATTCTGGAAACAATCATCCGTAAGTTCAGCGGCGGCCCGGTCGGACTCAATTCCCTGGCGGTATCGGTTGGCGAAGAGGCCGGCACACTGGAAGAAGTGTATGAACCCTACCTTATTCAGGAGGGTTACATGAAGCGCACGCCGCAGGGACGGGTGGTAACCGAACGGGCCTACAATAAATTTGGTCTGCCACCCCACGATCACCAGGGAGAAATGCTGTAGGCCGCAACAAGGGGAAGCGCATGTCCACGAAGGTAATCGCCATCGCGAATCAAAAAGGGGGGGTCGGCAAGACCACCACCTCCATTAATCTCGCGGCCTGCCTGGCCGAGCGGAAGCAGCGTGTTTTGCTGATCGACCTCGATCCGCAGGCCAACGCCACCAGCGGCTTGGGTGTTGACAAAGCGGAGGGGCGCAGCGCCTACCCCGCCCTGATTGGCGAAGCGCCTTTGCAGGATTGCATTCAGTCGACCGGCGTGAAGCGCCTCGACCTGATCCCGGCGGAGGTCAATCTGGCGGGCGCGGAACTGGAAGTGGCGCGCATGGATAATTACCTGCATCCTTTCCAACAAGCATTGGCCCCGATCATCGCCGCGCCGACGTACCACGTGGTATTGATCGATTGCCCCCCATCGCTGGGCATCCTCACCATGAACGCCCTGACCGCGGCGGATTCACTGCTAATCCCGATGCAGTGCGAGTATTATGCCCTGGAAGGCCTGACGGTCATGTTCCAGCTAACGGAACAACTGCGCACGGGCGGAGCCAATCCACGATTAGATGTGGAGGGCATCGTCATGACCATGTACGACATGCGCACCAACCTGGCGCAGCAGGTCGTCCAGGAAGTCGCCAAACATTTCGGCGACAAGATGTACGAGACGTTGATCCCGCGCAGTGTGCGGCTCGGCGAGGCGCCCAGCTACGGTGAGCCGATTATCACCTACGACGGAAACTGCGTGGCCGCCGCCGCTTACCGCCAGCTCGCCAAGGAAGTACTCAA
>SLLF01000244.1 GCA_007134175.1 Kiritimatiellia bacterium
GTACCGAATCCCGGCGGATCGTTCGACGGATCTGCTTGCCGATGCGGAACAGGCGTCCCCTGCTGCCCCGCTGCGGTGATCCCACCCTCTGGTGAGAGAATCTGGAGCTCCGGTGGACGCGGACGGCAACCAGCCTTCGCGCTTCGCGCTACGGCCTGGCATGCGCTTACGGATGACGGTGCGGTCCTGGCGTCCGCCGTACGTGTCGTCCGTTCCCTCAACCCCTCGCAAGCAGGCCGGACAGAACCTCAGCGGCGCCACTTCACCGCTACAACGCTAGTGGCTTGACAAGGCACTAGCGACCACAGCAGTATGAACCGGTATTCAACCTCTCTCCCCCTTTAGAAGTGGTACAGACTGCTCATGAAAGCAATACGATATGGTCTTATTGGGTTTGGCGGGATCGCCGAGAACCGCATTGCACGCGAAGGTTTTGCCCTGGATCGCGACCGCTTATCCCCGCTAGCCGAAGCCACCCTCGTGGCAGCGACCGACAAGAACGCAACCCGCCGACAGGCGGCAGAGGCACTGGGCCTGAATTGGTATGCCGATGCCGAGGCCCTTTTTAACTCAGCCGCCATCGACGCTGTGGTGATCGCCACGAACAACCAGACGCATGCGCCGTTGGCACAGCAAGCGCTGGAGCGCGGCCTGCCCGTTCTGGTGGAGAAACCCATGGCCACCTGCTCCGCCGACGCTCAGGCTCTGTGCAAACTGGCGCAAGCCAAAGGATTAAGCCTGGCGGTAGACCATATGATGACCGGCAACGGATATAATCAGCGCGCGCGTCAAGAACTGGAGTGCGCCACGATTGGCGAGGTGAACGACGCCGTCTTCCATATGGAGTTTCTCTATGGAGCGACACCGGAAGAAGCCGCCTCCTGGCGTTGTGCAGACCCTTCCGAATTGGGCGGCCCCATCGGCGATGTGGCCAGCCACTGCTTGTACATGGCCGAATTCCTGTTCCAGGACGAAATCGTGTCGCTGGCCTGCATCTACCATCCCAAACAACTCCGTATCGCGGTAGAGGATGGCGCGACCATTCGGTTCCGGCTCGCCGGCGGCTTGACCGGCACCATCCGCGTCTCGTTCGCCGATGCGCGCGGCGGACTGGGGGGCACCCTTGCCAACCTCGGTTACGAACTTTACGGATCGGAGGGTGTACTACGCGGCTACGGCACGCTGTTTCAGTTGTCGGGCCATCCCGGTGAACCGGTACCGGTCCGATTGGAGCTGGATCGCTTTACCCACCGCGAGGAACTCGCCGTGGGTGAACCCGTCAACATTTACCAACACGTGATCCGACGCCACGCCCAATCGATCATAGACGGGAACCCGTTGGACGGGCGGGACGGCTGGCGCAATCTGCGGTTGATTGAATGGTGCCATGCGTCCGCTCAAAACGGCGGCGCCTGGCAGGACACAAAGGAGTAACATGCATGTAAATCATCTCGATCGATTCTTAAAAAGAATAGATACCGCCGGTCCCGCTATTGGGATGGTGGTAACCTTGTCAGACCCGACGGTCAGCGAGCTGGCTGGCGATGCCGGCTACGACTTTACCTGGATTGACATGGAACATATGCCGCACACGCTGCAGACGGTTATGGGGCATGTCATCGCCGCGCGGGCATCCGGCTGTGCCCCCTTGGTGCGGGTTCCATGGAACGAACACGGCATCATCAAACCGGTACTCGACCTGGCTCCCGCCGGCGTCATTATCCCCATGGTCAACACCGCCGAAGCCGCCGCAGCGGCGGTCGCAGCCTGTCGCTATCCGCCCCAAGGCACACGGGGCTGCGGCGTGCGGCGCGGCAACCGATACGGCGCCGTGCCGTTCAAGGAATTCCTGGCGCAGTCGCAGCGTGAACCATTGGTAATCGTGCAGATCGAGCACGTGGACGCAGTTCGAAATATTGAGGCAATTCTGCAGGTGCCCGGCATCGATCACATCTGCGTAGGCCCCTGCGACCTGTCTGGATCCATGGGATGCCTGAATGAAATGGATGATCCCGAGCTTAACCAGGTACTTGACGAGGTCAGCGCCAAGATAAAAGCGTCCGGTAAATACCTGGGCACGGCTGGTGGCCCCCTGCCCCGCTGGCGCGAGCGGGGCGTGGACTGGATTGCCTTGGCCAGTGATTGCAGCGGTATATTTGCGCAAGCGCGGCAGATCATCGATGGTGCCCAAGCGGACGCGGGGAAGGAAGCAAAGTATGTCTGAACCGAAACCGGACCATTCCCCAAAAGCGTTACGCGTCACCCTGATCACCAAACAACTGGAAGAGCTGCCACCATGGGTTGCCGCCGCGGCAGCCGATGTGGGACTGAACTTAACGGTGCACCGCTGCGAAACGCATGCGGATTTGCAACGTCATGCCGGTGAAGCCGAGGTGATCTGGACCGTCGGTGCGAACACCTGCCTAACGGCGGATATCCTGCCGCAGTTGCCTCTGTGCCGCGCGATCATGCGCAGCGGTAGCGGGCTGGACGATCTGCCGGTCGAGGCGGCCCAATCGCGTGGCTTGCTGGTGGCTAACACGCCCGAAGCCATTGCCGAAACCGTGGCCGAGCACACCGTGGCCATGTTGCTGGGCTTGGTCAGGCGGCTGGCGGAACATGATCGCGCCGTACGGCGCGGGGAGTGGTATTCAGGACCGGACGGCGCAAACTGGCATGTCCGGGGACAGACGCTGGGACTCATTGGATTTGGGTTGATCGCGCGCGAAGTGGTGTCCATGTTGCAAGGGTTCCGGATGCGTTTCCTCGCTCACGACCCGTACGCGTCAACAGCGGATATTTGTGCGCAGGGCGTCGAGCCGGTAACGCTGGAAGCCTTGTTGCGCGGGTCGGATTTCGTCTCGCTGCACTGTCCCTTGACACCGCAAACCAGAGGGCTGTTGAATGAAAAAGCCCTGGCGCAGATGAAACCGGGCGCACTACTCATCAATACCTCGCGGGGCGGCGTAGCGGACGAGGCCGCCTTGGTGGCAGCATTGCAGAACGGCCCCTTGGGCGGCGCGGCGTTGGATGTGCTCGAAGAGGAGCCTCCGCCCCCCGACCATCCCCTGCTGCAAATGGAACAGGTCCTGCTGACACCGCATATAGCAGCTTTTTCAGATGTATTCGAAGACCGCTTCTGGCAGGCCTCGATCACTAAACTAAAACAACTGGAGAAGCAGATAAAGGAAACGAAGCGATGAGCACAAAAGCAGTCATGATCGGAGGGGGCAGTGTCAACTGGACCCCGAAACTGGCCCAGGACCTCTTTATGCGTCCCGGGCTCCAAGGCAGCGAGCTGGCACTGGTCGATATAGATGCGGAAGCGCTAGCCCTGATGGAGCGCTATTGCAAGGAATTGGCACAGCGGACCGGAACCGGCTGGACGGTCACGGCCGCTAGTCTGGAAGAAGCGCTGGACGGCGCGGCAACGGTTTGTGTCTCCATCGCCACCGGCGGGCTCGAGGCGATGCAGATCGACTACACCTTGCCGGAATCCTTTGGCGTGTACCAGACGGTTAGCGACACCACCGGCCCCGGCGGTATTTCACGCACCCTGCGCAACGTGCCGGTCTTTCTGGGCTTTGCCCAGGCGATGGAAAAATATTGTCCGGACGCCTGGATGGTGCATGTCACCAATCCACTCAATCAGCTTACGCGCGTAATGACGCGCTACACGCCGATCAAGACCGTGGGACTATGCCACAATTACGTCTCCACCCAGGCTTTTCTCGCCGCCTATTTCGGCGTGGATAAGGAGGATGTCCAGGCCAACTCCGTAGGCGTGAATCACGGCACGTGGTTGACCGGGCTCAGCATCAAGGGCGCACCGCCCGATCCGGCGCGCATGACCGTGGCCGCCTGCTTGGAATACGAAAAAGCCAACGCAGATCGTTTTATCGCCAGCAACACGACCGACGACGATATTGAAGCCATGATCGGCTCGAAAAGCGTCAGTCGGCGGCTCTCCTTCGCGCTCTACGAAACCTTCGGTGTGTTTCCCGTAGGCGGGGTATCGCACGTGGCGGAAAACTACCCGTTCTTCCTGAATGACCAAGAGGCGATGGAACGCTTTGCCATTCATCGCAAGGGGGTGCTGCCGCAGCGCACCGCCTTTCGCGAACACAACCTTAAAAAGGTCATGGCGCGGTTGGAGGGGCGTGAACCGTGGCCGGAATTCGATTTATCGGCGGAGGAATACTCCGCCGTGGTCGAATCCCTGCACACCGGCAAGGTGTCCAAGGTGATGGCCACCTGCCCGAACGAGGGCCAAGTCACCAACCTGCCCGCAGGCGTGGCGGTAGAGACCTGGGCGATGGTGGACCGGCTGGGCGTTCATCCCGTGCAGAGCGGTCCCATCCCGATGCCGCTGCTGGGGTTGATGACGTCGGTGGTAGCGGAAATGGAAACGGCGGTCGAGGCGGCGGTCACGGGTGACATCAAAAAGGTCGAACAAGCCTTGTTTGCCTCCCCCATGTTGTACCGCAAGGATCAGGCGACGGAGCTGGCCCGGCAACTGGTGGAGGCCCACCGTGCGCACCTACCTCAATTTGCGTGAGTCTGAAGAAGCGCTAATGAACCACACAACATCCCAGTTGGCAGCCTTGCGGGGCGAAGCGGTGGGCGGTATTCCGTTCGCGCCCCGGCTGGACCTCTGGTACATCGCCAACCGGGCGCGCGGTACGTTGCCGCCGTCCCTGCGCGACCTTGATCTGCCCCGGTTGGCGCGTGCCCTGGGGGTGACGTGCCACGCATTTAAGGCCGATCTGACCCTGCCACGTCCCCCGGAGGACTATGCGCTGCTCGGCTTCGGCCTGGAAAACCACGAGCACTTCCCCTTTCGATTCGTCTGGGACGACCTGAATCTGCGTTACACCGCCGACGCTGGACGCATGATCACGACCGTGGCCACACCCGCGGGCGAGCTGCGGGTCGAAATGAAGTACACGGAGCCCATGCTGCGCGACGGCATATCCATGCCGCTCGTCAATCGCTACCCGCTCCAGACCGCAGCGGATATTGAGGCCCTCTGCCACGTCTTTGATCGAATTCAGGTGCTGCCGACACCGGAAGGATTCCATCGGTTTGCCAACCATGTGGGTGACACCGGACGGCCCATCGCATCCGGCATGCCGGCCGCTTCGCCCATGCATCTGATACTGCACAACCTGACGGCGATGGATACCTTCTGGTTTCTTTATGTGGAC
>SLLF01000381.1 GCA_007134175.1 Kiritimatiellia bacterium
AGTCGAGACATCTCCGTCTTCGCCAACCACCGTCGGTTCTTTAGGAGCGTAGCGAAGCGACGTCGAGACATCTCCGTCTTCGCCAGTCACCATCGCATCGGGAAGGGATTTAAAGGCGACACAGCTTGGCGGCAAACGAGATTTTTCGACTACGCTGCGCTCCGCTCAAAATGACAGCAGGCGAGCGTGCGGCTTATCACGCTGTCCAGTGCAGCCGGGTCTGTGGGATCAGTCATCTGCCTGACACTAGAACTGTAGTCGGAGTAAAGGAAGAGTTCGATGAAAACAGTCCACATTGGAGCAATCGGTTGCGGTAATTTTGGATTGTCCATTATCCGGAAACTGCTGGCGTGTGACAATCGGCTGAAGGTCTCGGCGATCTACGACCCTGACCCCCGCTCGGTAGCGGATGCGAAGGCGCTGCTGGGGGCGGATATAACGGTTTGCGCCGATCATCGCGAATTGGTGAACCTGCCTCATCTGCAGTGGGTCATGATCGCTTCCTGGAACTGTTATCATGCCGAGCAGGTCATCGACGCTTTCCAGGCCGGGAAGCATGTATTTTGCCAGAAACCACTGGCGTTGTCCGCAGCCGAAGGCCTGGCGATGAAGCAAGCCTGGGAAAAGAGCGGCAAGATGTTCACGATCGGCTTCACGCTACGTTATTCCCCGCACTACCGAAAGATCAAGCAGGTGGTGGCGGAAGGGGCCATCGGGCAGATCCTCAGCATGGAATTCAATGAGACACGGGATTTCAATCACGGGGGGTACATCATGGGCAATTGGCGGCGGTTGCGCAAAAATGCCGGGACGCACCTGTTGGAGAAATGCTGCCATGACATCGACCTGGTGAATTGGATTGTCGGCGCGCGGGCCCGGCGCGTCGCCTCGTTCGGGGGGTTGGATTTCTTTCTTCCTGAGAATGAACACCGTATTAACGAAATTCCCCCGCGTTCCGACGGCAAGCGGGCCTATTGCACCAGGAGCGGATTGCGGCGGAGCGTGGAGAATCCCTTCACGGCGGAAAAAGACATAACCGACAACCAGGTGGCCCTGCTGGAATACGACAACGGTGTCCGGGCGACGTTTCACACCAACTGCAATGCGGCCATTCCGGAGCGGCGAATGTATATCCTGGGCACATTAGGTGCCCTGCGGGCGGACGTCTTGACGGGCACCATTGAAATGAAGCGAATCGGTTTCGATGCGGAACTCGAATGTCTTTCAACGGAAGGAAAGGGCGGGCACGGGGGCGGTGACCAGGTGCTCACCGCCGAACTGGCGGACAGTATGTTGCGCCACACGCCCCCGTCGGTCGGTCTGGTGGAGGGTTTGGAAGCGGCGATTACCTGTTTTGCCGTGGATGAAGCGTTGGACACCGGTACGGTTGTCGATCTCAGCCCCTATTGGGAAGCATTCTGACTCAAGACGGCGCCGTGCGGGCGGTGCCGTGCGTGTAGAACGGGGGGGCGGCCCTCGATTTCACAGGGGGAGCCGGGCCACACGACATCGCCGGTGCGGGCGGCCCAGTGAACCGTAGAGGCCAATACTGAGTAGCTGCGAGTCTCCGACCTGGGGGTTGAACCGCATGTTTTGTAATACGTCTCAAGTGCTATTTCATTTCTTAACCTTGTTTGATACAATGGGATGTTGTATCTGTGCGTAGAGATGAGTGTTGCAAAGCATATGCGTAATTGGCCGGACGAGTGGCTGGAATGGGTAAAACTCACGCCGATCGAACGGTTCCGGCAAAGTGAGATTTTTTTTGCGCAGTACCTGGCGTTAGGAGGAAGCCTTGATCCCGACCCCGATCCGACAAGTCCTTTCTACCATGCAGGCGAATGGAATCCGAGCGCTGCTCATGGGCGGTCAGGCCTGCGTGTTCTACGGCGCGGCGCAAGTTAGCAAGGATGTCGATCTGCTGGTTCTGGCGGATGGGGAAAATTTTGCCCGTTTGGCCCGCGCATTGAAGGATCTGGACGCGCATCGTATTGCGGTGCCTCGATTTGATACCGGCCTGCTTGAGCGAGGACATGCCATTCATTATCGGTGCAAAGCCCCCGGTGTCGAGGGGTTGCGAATCGACATTATGAGCAAGCTGCGCGATCTCCCGGACTTCGAATGCCTCTGGGAACGAAGGACCGTCATCGAAGACGAGGGAAGGGTCACCTTCAATTTGATGGCGGTTCCCGACCTTGTCCAAGCAAAGAAGACCCAGCGCAGCAAGGATTGGCCCATCATCGAAGCCCTGGTGTCGATTCATTATGCGGAGAATGCAGATGCGCCTACGGGCGCTTTCATTGATTTCTGGCTCAAGGAGGCGAGGACGCCCGAAATGCTGTTGGATCTGTTGGAGCGTTTTCCCGCAGACTACACCAGAGTCGAACAGGAACGTACGTGTCTCTCCATCGCCCGCAGCGGAGATCTCGACGCATTACGCGAAGTCTTGGACCGGGAGATCAGAGAAGAGCAAGCCAAAGACCGTCGTTACTGGGATCCGCTGAAGCGCGAAATCGAAGCCTTCCGGCACGACTCAGACCATCTTTAACCTTCATCCACATAAAGGACATGGCCGTTGACGTAGTTGGATGCGGCGGATGAGAGAAAGATGGCGGTGCCAACCAGTTCCTCCGGATCGCCCCGGCGGCGGCCAGTCCTTTTGCGATGGTCAGCCCCAGCCCCCGGCTGGATCCGGTAACCAGAATGCATTTGCCGTTTATATCGAACAGATTGTTGGTCATAATGCGCTCCATACGTTGTCGTCCTCCAGCGCGATCTCCGGATGGCCGATATTCGCCATGGTGGCCTCAACCGACGCAGCAGGTCCCACCTGATAAGTTAGTAAGTCAATATAATGAAAGCCGTGGGCCACGGTCACACCACTGTCCGATTGCCGTTCGTCGCGCCAGCCGCTGGCGGTGCAGTATTCCTGCGGGCGGTGCCTTGCGTGTAGAACGGGGGGCGGCAAAGCGTGGCCGGGAGTCGTTGGCTGCGGACCTCGATTTCGCAGGGAGTCCCGGGCTCGGCGGCTTCGGTGGATACATACGCCAAGGCTATGGCCACGCCCAGGCTGGGCGCATACGAGCCGCTGGTGACCGTGCCGATAGGGGTGGTGCCGTGCCACACGACATCGCCGGCGCGGGCGGCCCGTCGTGATTCCAGCCGCAGGCCCATCAGTTTTTCGGCGGGACCGCTCTCCAGTACGCGTTGGACGGCCTCCCGCCCGATGAAGGATTTATCCAGCTGCATAAAGGAACGGCCGGCAGCGGCCACGGGGGAACGATCCGGCGTTAGCTCATGACCGTGCAGCGGATACCCGATTTCCAGTCGCAACGTGTCGCGCGCGCCTAACCCGGCCGGCTGGAGCGCACCGGGGGCCAGCAGTGTCCGCCAGGCGGCTACGGCAATGTCCACGGGCAAATACCATTCGTAGCCCCATTCTCCCGTGTAGCCCGTCCGGCTTAGCAAAGTGGTTGTGCCGTCGTAGGTCCAGTGGGTCGCGCGGAAGTATTTAAGGTCGGGCAAGGTCACGCCCAACGCCTCCTCGGTCAGCGCGCGCGAGGCGGGGCCTTGGATATCGATCTTGGCGGTCTGATCCGACACATCCGTGAACGTGGTGGACCGCTGGCAATGTTCCTGAATCCAGGCCGCGTTAGTCGTGCGGTTGGCGGCGTTGACCACCAGATAAAAGTGGTCGGGACCAAGGCGGTAGCAGGTGAGGTCGTCCAATACGCCTCCGGCCGGATTCAATAGATAGCCGTAGCGGCATTGGCCGACGTCCAGCGACGCGACCGCTTGCGTGACAAGTTGCTCCAAATCCTGTTCGGCGGTGGGCCCGCGCAGCTCGAATTCGCCCATGTGGCTGATGTCGAAAACCGAGGCCTGCTGCCGTGTATGGAGATGTTCCGGCACAATCCCGGTGTATTGAATCGGCATATCCCAGCCGGCAAATGGTGCGATCCTCGCCTGGCCGGTCAGGTGTTCGGTATACAGAATGGTTTTCATGCGGTCTTCTTGTTTGATTTGATGAAGCGGTCCTTGTAGAGTAATCGACAACTATTTTTAAGCGAGGGTTTTATTTTGAGTAAAGATATAGCGCATCTGATTGAGGATTGGGCATTCGATCCGGCGCGGGTGTCGGCGCGCTGGGTAAAGGGACGGGACGGCGGCACCAAGATCCAGTTGCGGCTGGATCTGGGGTTGTTCCAGATGGAGCCGAATGGACGGCCCGACGGTCGGCGCCCCCATGGGTACCCGACGCTGCTGGACTACTATTTAACACTGGAGCGGACCACCCAGGGCTCGGCTTTCCCGGAGCTGGACGATGAGGCGTGTGCGGGATTGCAGCAGGAGGCGGTGCAGTTCTACTACCGCTATCTGGCGCTTTACGCCTTGCGCCATTACGAAGGCGTGATTCGCGATACGCGCCACAACATGATGATTGTGGAGCTGGTGGAGCGCCACGCGGCAGACGAGGATCTGGCTTGGGAGTTCCTCCAGTTTTATCCGTATATGCGGATGATGCACGCGCGGGCGGCGGCCGATCAATTCGTGGCCGATGGACGCGGCGAATACGAAATGGCGATACTGGCCGTGGAACAGGGCCTGGCCGATATCCGTGCGTTCTGGAAGAAGCACGACGATACGGAATACGACGAAGATGTGACCACCGACGAGGAGGAGGTGCTGGGCGATCTGCTGACGGAGCTGCGCCAGCGCAAGCCGAAGAGCCCGGAGGACCGGCTGAAGGAGGACTTGCAGCGGGCGATTGCGGTGGAGAACTACGAGAAGGCCGCGACCCTGCGCGACACGCTGCGGCGCATGGAAAAGAAGGAAGCGAAACCGTTGCGGAAGGATTCCTGATGTTCATTATCGAACCGCACATCCACATGTTCTCGCGGACCACCGACGATTACCAGGAGATGTATGAGCAGGGGATCCGCGTCACCGTGGAACCTTCCTTCTGGTTGGGGTCCCCGCGGCGCCATGCCGGCACGTTCTGGGACTACTTTGACTGCATTCTCGATTTCGAGGCGCAGCGGGCGGAGCGGTTCGGTATCGATCATTACGCCAATATTGCCGTGAACCCCAAGGAAGCGGAGGACACCGCGCTGGCCCACGCCACCATCGACGGCATGGACCACTACTGGGACCACCCGCGCTGCCTGGCCGTCGGCGAGATCGGCTATAACCTCATCA
>SLLF01000191.1 GCA_007134175.1 Kiritimatiellia bacterium
CCATCTTCGCAGTCAACCCAACTGATGCCGCCACGCCAGCGGGTCCGGGGCAGGCCTGTATATATGTGAATGGGTCCTGGTACAAAGCTTCTTGGTCCGTACCACTGACCGCTGACCCAGTGGCTCAAATGGATGTTCAAGTGTTGCAAGAGCGGCTACTGGGACCGGTACTAGGGATCGACGACCCGCGCAACAATGCGCGCATATCCTTTGTCGGCGGGATTCGTGGCACGAAAGAATTGGAACGGCGGGTGGACGATGGTCGGGCCGCCGTCGCCTTTTCCTTGCACCCTGTCACTGTTCAGCAGCTGATGGCCGTGGCGGACGCTGGTTTGATCATGCCGCCCAAAAGCACGTGGTTTGAGCCTAAATTGCGCTCGGGCCTGTTGATACATGAATTGACCTAACGTTTGGGCGGCGACGGGTAATGCACGATCCTTTTGATGTAGTAGTGGTCGGTGGTGGCCACGCCGGTTACGAAGCCGCACTGGCGTCGGCCCGCATGGGGGCGCATACGGCCCTGATAACCATGGCGCGCGAGGCCATCGGGCGAATGTCATGCAATCCATCCATTGGCGGCATGGCCAAGTCGCACATCGTATTCGAGATAGATGCCCTTGGCGGCGAGCTGGCCCGCAATGCTGATTTTACCGGCATACAATTCCGGACGCTAAACACACGCAAAGGCCCAGCCGTTCAGGCCAACCGACTGCAATCGGAGAAAAGCGCCTTTCCCGCCCGAATTCAGGCCGTCATTAACACAACCCCCAATCTGGAAATCATAGAGTCTGCCATAGGGGATCTGTGGATCGAAAATGGCAAACTAAAAGGGGTCTTGACTGAAGGAAACGAAATAATAGCCGGCCACAGCGTCATCATCACGACCGGCACATTTCTCGGGGGCCGAATTCATATTGGCGACCAATCACACGAAGGGGGACGACTCGGGGAAAAGGGTGCCTATCAGCTGAGCCAACGCTTCAAAGACCTCGGCTTTCGAATGGGCCGCCTCAAGACCGGCACGCCACCACGCCTACATCGCGACAGCATTGATTACCACCTTACCGAAAAGCAGCCCGGTTTGATACCGCCGCCCCTGTTCTCGCGCACTGCCCGCCACGCCTGGATGTTCCACGTGGAACATTGCAAGAGGGACAGAGAAAAAGTGCACGACGGAAAAGAGACAGACAAAAAGACCAGGATGATCAGGGACAGAGAACAAGGCGTTGCGACTCCAAATCCGCCTTATACCCACGAAGGGCTATCCCATGAGGACTGGTTGCGGATGTTCCACATGGAACATTCGTCCCGCGTGGCGGAGCCATGGCGGCCAGGCGACGACCAAATCAATTGCTATCTGACTCATACGACGGAGAAAACCCACGAAATAATCCAGCAGAATTTGGATCGTAGTGCGCTTTATGGTGGCTTGATTTCGGGCACAGGCGTTCGGTACTGTCCCTCTATAGAGGACAAAATTGTAAAATTTGCCGATCAACCTCAGCACCATGTTTTTATTGAGCCGGAAGGTCGCCATTGCGCAGAGGTGTATCCGAACGGCACCTCAAACAGCCTGCCGCAGGAAGTACAAGAGCAGATGATCCATTCGATACCGGGTTTTGAGCTCGCGGTCTTGTTGAAACCAGGCTATGCGATTGAATACGACTATCTGGACCCTACCCAACTCTTTCACACGCTGGAGTCTAAGCGTATTGAGAATCTCTATCTGGCAGGCCAGGTCAACGGAACTACTGGTTATGAGGAGGCAGCGAGTCAAGGATTCGTCGCCGGCGTAAATGCGGTGCTAAAGTTACGCGGTGCCCCTCCGCTGGTAATTGGTCGGCATGAGGGTTATATTGGCGTATTGATCGATGACTTGGTAACCAAGGGTACCGACGAGCCTTACCGCATGTTCACGTCACGGGCGGAGCATCGACTGCTGCTGCGCCAGGACAATGCCTGGCTGCGCCTGTTGAGCCACGCCAAAAAGCTGCAGATCCATGCGCCGGAAATGTTGCGCGAACTTGATTCCCTGGCCTCATCTTTAGACCTTGAAATTAAGCGGCTTCGCACCACCTTTGAAGGGCAACACTCGTTGGCTCAACTACTGCGCCGTCCCAACATGCGCTACCGTGATCTCACCGGGCAGCGGGCAGAGCTACATCCGGATGTGGTGGAGCAGGTAGAGATCCAGTTGAAATACGAAGGGTATATCCAGCGCGAATTGACCCGCATCGAAAAAGCCGACCAGTTGGAGCGTATCATTATCCCGCGGTCAATTGATTACGATGCCATTCGGGCCTTGCGCTTTGAGTCACGCGAAAAGCTGAAGCGGATAGAGCCGGAAACTCTGGGACAAGCGGCGCGGATATCCGGTGTCAATCCGTCCGATATAGCCATCCTTTCGGTCTGGATAAAAAAGTCCAAGGGCAGCAAATAGTCAGCTTCACTTGCCGATACAGAAGCGGGCAAAGATCTGGTCCAGCAATTCTTCGTGATAGTGACGACCGACCACCTGGCCCAACAACTCCAGCGCACCACGCAAATGATCGGCCACCAGAACACATCCCTTTTCATTACTTGTGGATAACATGTCAACGGCATCGCGCACCTCATCCGCTGCCGATAAAAGTAGCTGGCGGTGACGAGCGGAAATAGTGGCGTGCGGACGGGCCTGCAAATCTATTCGCCGCGAAAGAAAACCCCTAATAGCATTCTTAACAACATCTATTCCAGGCACTTGCGTAGCAATTATGCGTTCCACGGGATGTGTATTATCAATATTAAGATCAGCCAGGGCCTTGTCCATTTTATTCCAAATCAACAGACTCCGCCCCGCTGGCAGCGTCGAAATGTTGTTGATTACCTGTTGATCAATTGGTTGTGAGGCGTCGATAACGTAAAGGTGCAGGTCGGCCCGCTTCATTTGCAAGTGGGTGCGCTCGATACCGCTACGCTCAATCTCGCAATCGGTTTCACGTAATCCAGCCGTGTCTACTAACCGTACCGGGATGCCGCTAATCACGCCGTCTTCTTCGATAGTGTCGCGCGTGGTACCGGGCATATTGGAAACGATAGCTCGGTCTCGGCCGAGTAGCCCGTTCAACAGGGTGGACTTCCCAACGTTTGGTTTTCCGGAAATGACAATCAAGGCGCCGTCCCGTAGCATATGGCCCTCGTCCCATGAGTTCAGCAGCATTTGCATCCGGCCTTGAACCGCGGTAAGACGCTGCGTCAGGTTGGGCAAAACCGTGGGCGGTAGCTGGTCCTCGGGAAAATCCAAGGTTGCTTCGACATCCCCGTCGACCGCCACTAAATCGTCATAAATAGCGTTTATTAAATTACTTAGTCCTCCCTCTAATTGATCAAGTGCCGCGGCTGCGGCCCTTTCAGAACGGGCGTGGATAAGATCAAGCACCGCTTCCGCCTGCGCCAGGTCAAGCCGACCATTGAGAAACGCGCGCTGCGTGAATTCGCCGGGCTCCGCCAGGCGCGCCCCGGCTTGCAAGACGCGGCGCAACATCTGTTGTGCACACTGTGCCCCTCCGTGCCCCTGGAACTCAACTACATCCTCGCAGGTATAGCTGTGCGGGGCCCGCATAAGCAAAAGCAAGACCTGATCGACGACCTCCTCACCATCAACAAAGTGACCAACCAAGAAATGTCCTGGTGCCGCATTTGAGGGAGCCTTTCCATGCGCGTGACGGAAGCACCGGTCCGCTATAGCAATGGCGGCGGGTCCCGACACCCGCACAATCGCAATACCACCAGCACCCGGCGGCGTGGCAATGGCCGCTATGGTGTCCTCGATCATCGCGGCTCAATACCTATGCATTGAGCAATCCGGCATGAGCCTCTTTGATTTTATCAATTAGCTTTTGTTGCAACTCCGCGTCGTCCTTGAGCGCCCGGGCGGCGGCCTCGCGGCCCTGGCCAATCTGGTCGCCCTCAAACGATAGCCACGAGCCGCGCTTTTCGATTAAATTATACTGGACCGCAGCATCAATGATCGAGCCAGTCCAGGAAATCCCTTCTGCATACAAGATATCGAACTCGGCTTCCGTAAACGGGGGCGCGACCTTGTTCTTTACCACTTTAACTTTTGTCCTATTTCCGTAAACCGTTCCCGCAGAGTTTTTTAAGTTAGCTATCCGCCTGATATCCAAGCGCACCGACGCGTAGAATTTCAAGGCGCGTCCACCGGGGGTGGTTTCCGGATTGCCGAACATGACGCCGATTTTTTCGCGGATCTGGTTGGTGAAGATGCAGCAGGTTCTGGAGCGGTTGATCGCGGCAGTCAACTTGCGCAGCGCCTGGGACATCAAGCGGGCTTGCAAGCCAACGTGGGAATCCCCCATGGCACCCTCCAGTTCAGCGCGCGGGGCGAGCGCAGCTACGGAGTCAACCACGACCACATCCAATGAGTTGCTCTTCACCAACTGTTCGGCAATATTAAGAGCTTCCTCGCCCGAATCCGGCTGGGAAACCAACAAATCGTCGACATTGACCCCTATTTTTCGCGCGTAACCGGGGTCCAGCGCGTGTTCGGTGTCGATAAAAGCGGCCAGACCTCCCGTTTTCTGGGCGTTGGCGATGATGTGGGAGACCAGCGTGGTCTTGCCGGAAGATTCCGGACCGTATATCTCAATGACCCGGCCCCGCGGCACACCGCCTATCCCCAGCGCTAGATCCAAGGTCAAGGCGCCGGTCGGGATGCTGGCTATTTGTTTGGGGGCATCCTCGTCACCCAGGCGCATAATGGCGCCCTCACCATACTCCTTTTGAATCTGGGCGAGAACCGCACTCAAGGGTGCCGGCATGTTTTTGTCGTCGCTTGCGGTGTTTTTCGTTTTTGCAGCCATGGTTACGCTTCTCCTTGCAGTGGCGTGGTCGCTAAAAGATGATAATGAGATCCTCTTGGCCGGAGCTCGCTGGCATAAAGATGGATCGCCTCAATGCGCACGGGGCCAAGCGTCGGCATCTTAAGCGCTTGCCAGGCCGTTGTCAATGCGCGGCCCGACCGACCGGGGCGCAGCCGAGCCAGTGTGATGTGCGGGTGAAAGGGTCGCGATTCCAGCTCCAGTGGCAGCTCGCCGATGGTTGTTTTGAGCGCACATTGCAACCGGGCCAGCTTCCCGCTGGGTTCTATAACGCCAACCCAGACGACCCGCGGTGAACGTGCGGAACCGA
>SLLF01000254.1 GCA_007134175.1 Kiritimatiellia bacterium
TAATCGACTTCGTCGCGAAGGACAGGTGCCGGGCGTCATTTACGGGGCGTCGGAACCGAAAAATGTCGCTTTTGATGCAGCGGTGTTCGCCTCGATTCAGCGCCATCATCACAGTGAAAATGTGATGTTGAACCTGGATATCGCCGGGGATCGCAGCCACAAGGTGCTGATGCGTGAGGTGCAGCACCACCCCCTGACCGGGAAACCGATCCATGTCGACTTCTACGAGCTTTCCATGACCCGTAAGGTGCGGGTGGAGATCCCGGTGGCGTTGTCCGGGACCCCGGTCGGCGTTACGCGCGACGGCGGTATATTGGAGCAGTTGGTTCGGGAGATCGAAGTGGAGTGTCTGCCGGACGACATCGTGGAAGAAGTGGCGGTGGATGTGTCCGGCTTGGAGGTGGGCGATGGGATAACGGTGGCAGATCTTGCGCTCGACCCGGCTAAATACACCAAGATTACAAGCGGTGACATTGCTGTAGCGGCGGTATCGGCGGCCCGGGTAGAGGAAGAAGCCGACGAAGCGGAGGAGGGTGCAGCTGCAGGCGAAAAGGAACCGGAAGTTATTGGGGCTGCCGACGACAAGGATGCCGAAGAAGCGGACAGCTAGGCGCGGTTTGCGGCTGGTGGAGGTGCAGGGTGTGGTGTGTTGCGGGGCTAGGCAATCCAGGCAGGCGCTACTGCGGTACCCGGCACAACGTGGGATTTGAACTGGTCGAGGCACTGGCCGCCCGGGCGGGAGGGCGCTGGCGGCGCAGCTGGCGGTTCCCGCTGGACTATGTTGAGCTGCAGGACGAAGGTGGCCGCACGGCATTGGTGAAGCCCCGCAATTATATGAATCGGAGCGGCTGGGCGTTGGCCCCTTATCTGAAACGGAAGGGGCTTGCGTTGGCCGATCTGATCGTGATAGTGGATGACATTGAATTGGCGTGTGGCCGGATTCGCGTGCGGCCCCGCGGTAGCGCGGGGGGACACAACGGATTGAAATCGATCATCGCCGCGCTAGGCACGGACGATTTCAAGCGGGTGCGCGTTGGTGTGGGCGGTCGGTCAGCGGATCGTTCGCTGGTGGAGCACGTGTTGAGCCGGTTTGCGCCGGCCGAGCGCCGGGCGCTGGATGAGGCCCTGGACCGGGCGCTGGCGGCGGTGGATTGTATCCGTACCCGGGGTGTGGAACAGGCGATGAATGAATATAACGGCTGAATAGCAGCCGGGTGAGAAGGAGAACAGCAGATTGAAAACGTACGAAGGCATGTTTATTTTTCTCGACGCTCTGAAAGATGACGAGCTGGAGCAAGCCGTTAAAGAGGTGCGCGAGGAAATCGAAAAATTGGGTGGTGCGGTGGAAAATACCGCGCGTATGGGACGGCGGCCATTCGCCCGCCTGCAGGGTAAGCGGCACAAAGCCGGCCATTACATCGTGATGAACTTTGCGCTGCCTCCGACAGAAGTGACGGGACTGCGCAACCGATTGAAGTTGAAAGATTCCGTCTTTCGCAACCAGATCATTGCCCAGGTGGCACCGGCCGAATCGGTCGAGCCCGCTGCGGCGGCAGAGGAGGCCTGATCAATGGCGTCGCTGAATAAAGTTTTCTTGATCGGGAATCTGACCCGGGATCCGGAAGTCCGGTATTTGCCTTCAGGTGCGGCGGTGGGCGATCTACGCCTGGCCGCCAACCGCAAGTACAAAACCCAGCAAGGCGAGGAACGCGAAGAAACCTGTTTTGTAAATGTCTCGGTTTGGGGGCGGCAGGCGGAAACCTGTGGTCAATACCTGGGTAAAGGCTCCGCGGTACTGGTGGAAGGGCGATTGCGCTTCGAAGAATGGGAGAAGGACGGCCAGAAGAACAGCCGGATTTCCGTGACGGCCGAGCGGGTTCAGTTTATGAGCGCCCCGCGCGGTGGTGCAGAGTACGGCGACGCACCTTCGGGCAGATCAGCGGGCGCTACGCCCGCGGCGTCAGACGGAACTGGTGCGCCTGCGCCGGCAGCCGACCGGGTGGATGATGACGATCTTCCCTTTTAGCCGCAGCGGTTGACCACGTGGAATCATAACTAAATAGAGAGAACCAAAGGAATTCGTATGAAAAGAAAGACCAGTCCACGGCGTCGTCGTGATCGTTCCGACTTTGCGGACGGGGCGCGCGCCCCGAAGCGCCTTGAAGGAGTGGAGCAGATAGACTACAAGGACGCGGAACTGCTGCGACGGTTTATGACGGAACGAGGCAAGATTATGCCCCGTCGAACCACGTACGCATCCGCCAAGCAGCAGCGCCAGATCCGGGCGGCGATCCGCCGGGCCCGAGTGATGGGGCTGTTACCGTAACTTTCGAGGAGAACCGATAATGGCGAAAGAAGTGATCTTAATAGCTGACGTCGCGGGCTTGGGCGTAGAGGGCGAAGTGGTGCGGGTGGCCGAGGGCTATGCCCGGAATTTTCTGCTGCCCCAGCGAAAAGCGGCGTTGGTGACACCCGGCACCCGGCGGTTGGTCGAGAAGAAGAAGGCGGAACGACTCGAGCGGCAGGCGCTTGAACGCGACGCAGCCGAAGCGTTGGCCAAGCAGCTCGGAACAGTCTCCGTCACGTTGTCGGTTAAAACCGGCGAGGGCGGCAAGCTGTTTGGCTCCGTGACGGCTGCCGATATCTTGACGGCGCTGGAAAAACAGGGCGTTAAATTGGACAAGAAACAGCTTCAGTTGGCGGCACCTTTGCGTGAATTAGGCGTTTTCGAGGTTCCTTGTAAACTGCACGACGAGGTCGCCACCACCTGTAAAGTATGGGTCGTTGAGGAATAGGCGTGTATGGCTGCCCGGATCACCCCCGCTGCCGCACCCCAGAGTGACCGTATCCCCCCGTATAGCGAAGAGGCCGAGCGTGGTGTACTAGGCTCGGCGCTGCTCGATGCGGCCCGGGTGATCGATCTCTGTGTGGA
Organism: Kiritimatiellia bacterium; assembly: GCA_007134175.1. GTDB lineage: Bacteria > Verrucomicrobiota > Kiritimatiellia > SLAD01 > SLAD01 > SLLF01. The sequence continues at coordinate 2,933 of SLLF01000254.1, forward strand.
AAAACAGTTGGTGGCCGGTTCGTTTCATGTGCCGGCTCATCAGACCCTGTTTGAAACGCTGGTCGATATGCACGACAGCGGGCAGGTAATCGACCTGTTGACGGTGGGCGACCGGTTGGACGGAGCCGGCTTGTTGAATCAGATTGGCGGGCGCGACTTGCTGCTGGCTCTCTTGGAGGCCACTCCCACTGCGGCGCATGCGGAACACTACATTGAGATGGTACGGCAGCGGCACTTGCTGCGCACCATTATTGACCGCGCCCGCACGGCCATCGATGACTGCTATCAAGCGGAAGACGACGCCGATGAAATTCTGAGCCAGACGGAGCAGCGCTTCTTCGAAATCGGGGATATGGCGCGTACGGCCATGCGTCCTTGGCGCGATTTGGTCAAGGAAACGATGCAGGAGATCGAAAATATCTTTCAGCAGAAGAAAGGTATCACCGGCATTCCTACGGGTTATCGCGATTTAGACAAGAAGCTGTTGGGCCTGCAGAATAGCGATATGATTATCATTGCTGCGCGCCCCTCGATGGGGAAAACGTCGTTGGCTATGAATATCGCGGAAAAAATCGCCTTGGGTGAGGTGGCCGACCGGCAGGCGCGTCCAGTGGCTGTTTTCAGCCTCGAAATGTCGAGCGAACAGTTGGTGCGCCGTATGATCTGCTGCCGGGCGCGTGTATCCTCCCACAAGTTATCCGGCGGTTTCATCAGCCAAGTCAATCACGGCCACTTGATGCAGGCGGCAGATGCCTTGACGAAGGCACCGCTCTATATTGACGACGCAGCCGGCTTGAGCGCCGTGGAGCTGCGCGCACGCGCCCGGCGGTTGTGCAAGCGGTTCGAAATCAGATTAATTGTGGTGGATTACTTGCAGCTGCTGCATTATCCCCAGTATGCCAAGGAAGGTCGACAACGTGAAACCGCCGCTATATCCGGTGCGCTGAAGGCGATGGCCAAGGAACTCAAGATACCGGTGGTGGTCCTGAGCCAGTTGAGCCGCGCCCCGGAAACGCGCGATACCAAGTCCGCCATACCTAAATTGTCGGATTTGCGTGATTCAGGTTCTATCGAACAAGACGCGGATGTGGTGGCCCTGTTGCGGCGTCCCTGCAAATATCCGCAGGACAAGGAAGCCGACGACAAGACGTTGTCGATTCTGGATATCGCTAAACATCGTAACGGGCCGACCGGTGAAGTACGCCTCCACTTTGAAGAGGAGTTTACCCGCTTTGAAGATCGGGCCACGGGCGCGGATCGGGAGGATGTGGCGTTTGCCCCCGACGCAGAGGGAATTGAAGTATGAGTACGAATTTTAAGTGTTGGCTGACGATGCTGCTGTTGGGCTGGAGCGGTATGGTGACCATGAGCGTCGCACAGCCGTCGCCGCCGGTGGTGCGGGATGTTCGTATCGTAAACGAGGGGCCGGGCCCCTTGGATGAAGCGTCGATCCGGGCCTATATCGGTTTGGCGGCGGGCGTGGTCTATGATCCGGCAGCGGTTAATCGCGATATACGCGCGTTGCAGGAGACCGGCCGGTTCAGTTCCGTGTCGGCCGCCTTGGAGGTGATGGGGGATGGCGATCAAGTGGATTTGATTTATCGGCTGCGCAATCGCCCGCGACTGCGCTCGATTCGCGTGGACGGGGGCAACCGTGTCAGTAACCGCCGCATCCGCAATCTGCTGGAACTGGAAATGGGCGAGCGCGTGGACGATCAGGTGTTGGCCGTCCGTGCGCAGAACGTCTACGAACATTACCGCAAACGTCACTTTATTGAACCGGAATTGACGTGGACCATTACAGTGGATGAAACCACCGGACGGGCCGACGTGCAGATCACGGTGGACGAAGGCCCGCGCCTGAGCATCTGGACGATTCGTTTTGAAGGTAACGAGACGGTATCGTCGCGGCGCCTGCGCCGGGTGATGGACACGGGTGGCTGGCGCCCGTGGTCCTGGATCACCAAAGGCAATCGCTTTGATCGCCAACTACTGGATGCCGACCGCGACCTGTTGCGACGCACGTATATGGACCGAGGTCATCTGGACGTGCAGGTCGGCGAACCGGTTATAACCGAGGGGCCCGGTCGACGGGTCCGGGTCCGCATTCCCGTGGAAGAAGGCCCCGTTTACACCATAGGCGCTATATCCATCGAGGGGCTGACGCTGTTCGAGGAGGAGGCGGTGCGGCCGGCCCTGCGACTGCAGCCTGGGGACACGGCTTCCATGGGGGCTATCGAGCA
>SLLF01000337.1 GCA_007134175.1 Kiritimatiellia bacterium
CAGTTTCACCGCTGAATGGCCACATAAAGCACAAAAGACACAAAAGGATTCAGCCATACGCATGTTGTGGGTTTTGTGCCTCTTGCGGCCAAGATTATACTTCTTCCCTTTTCAGTTTCACGGGTGAATGGCCACATAAAGCACAAAAGACACAAAAGGATCCGGCCTAATACGCATGTTGTGACTCTTGTGCCTCTTGTGGCCAAGATTATGCCCATTCGACAGAGGCAATTGTCACATAATACGTAGAAATCACAACACCAGTTTTTTAATCTCAATTCTTGGAGATCCGAAGTTGATCAGGAGCGCATGCCGAATGCTGGATGCTCGCAGGTAGCCAAGAACCTGTGCCGTGTGTTCGTTTAGCAGCAACTTGCAAGCCTTCAGTTCCACAATGAGGCTGCCATCCACAAAAAGGTCAGCGAAGTAGTCACCCAGCACGGTTCCATCCTCGTCGCAGACTTGCAGCGGCTGTTGCTGTTTAACCTCGATACCTGCTTTGCGTAGCCGATGCGCAAGCCCATTCTCGTAGACCTTCTCCAGATGACCGTGCCGCAGATAGGTATGCAGACCAAAGGCAATCTGCCGCACACCATCGCAAAGTGTCAAAATATCACGATCATCGTCTATTTTGGTGCCTTTAGTGCCCGCTGTCTTCATAACGATACTCCTTATTCTCTTTTCAGTTTCACGGTTGAATAGCCACATAAAGCACAGAAATCACAGAAAGATTCCGTCATGCGCCTTTTGTGACTCTTGTGCCTCTTGTGGCCAGCACTCTTCCTGTTTCACGGGTGAATGGCCACATAAAGCACAAAAGACACAAAAGGATCCGGCCTAATACGCATTTTGTGACTCTTGTGCCTCTTGTGGCCAGCGCTCTTCCTGTTTCACGGTTGAATGGCCACATAAGGCACAAAATACACAAAAGGATCCGGCCATGCGCTTTTTGTGAATTTTGTGCCTCTTGTGGCCCGAATAGTCTGGTCACGCCGCCCCAAACACGTGGCGAACCGCTTCCAGATAGCCGTACCCGTAAAGATCGTCGGGCTGGAGATAACTGGCCTCGGTCCACTCGTTCCAACTGTTGATCGTGACGAGCGGGGCTTGGTCGGGATGGGCATCGACATACGTCTTGGCCGCGCGCAGCGCCGCTTCGATCGCTGGCGGCGTGTTGTTCTTGACAATACCCGGCCGGAAGGGCTGGAAACGCGGATTGTTATCCCAGCCAAGCGAGACGTGCGGAAAGTAAGGAATATGGAATTCCTGATCAAGCCGTTGCCATTCCTGAGCCACGTCCACCATGATTTCCCCGTAATCGCGGTCAATATTGGTGAAGTGCACGTATTGATAATGCGACACGCTGTCGAACCCCAGTTGCTCGATGACATCGGTCTGGGTGCCCCCGCTACCGTCAACGCCGCTCAGGTTGTAGCCGCTGCGCCGGAGACACGCCTGCAGGTGCAGCCCCGGCAGCCCGGCTTGCACGGCGCGGGCGCGCAACGCATCCAGGGCATCGCGAGTCGACTGGACACCGCCCAATCCGCTCATCAGAATCTTCAAATCGTAGATCATGAAGACCGGTTTGTCGTCGATGGTATAGTAGCTCGGGTGCTTGAAGTATTGGTTTAGCAAACGATCGGCAATAATGTCGAATTCCCGGCGGTCCACCGCCGCCTGCCAGATGATATTGCCGTCCTTTAGATGGGCGATGCGCCGGTCCCACAGATTGACGACATCGTGGTTGGCCCACATGAGATAGAACTTCACTCGTTCGTTGTTCTTTGCCTTGAGATAGCCGTTGTTCAGGCACTGTTCCAAGAACGGGCGGTGATCGTACCAGTACCAGTCGTAGATGAAAACGTTCACGCCATGATCGGCAGCGGCATCAATTTGGCACTGCATCACGTAGGGATCGGCTTCGTTTGGATAGCCCCACAGCGGCTGGCGCGGCCACTGATGCCCATCGAACTTCGGGCCCGCCTTTTTCACGGTTTCCCATTCGCCATTGCCCGCCGGCCAGAACATCCGGGTACGCGGCTCATCGCCGGTATAGGCCGGCCAAATATAAGCGGCAACATCATACGGTTGTGGTTTTCCCATTATTCTCCCTTGGATGGAACGATGGCGTCGTGTGCCGCCAGGAGCTGGCGGATGGCGGTCAAATCCAAGTCGCGCAGGTCGGTTCCGGAGCGGGCGGCCAAAGCCGCCATGGCCCCGGCCGCCTGTCCTGTGGCCATAGCCGTGGCCTGAACGCGCAGGGCGGAGTTGGCAACGCGATCACTGGAAAGACAACGTCCAGCCACCGCCATGAATTTTAGTCCCTGCGGCAGCAACGCCCCGCGCGGCACGGTAGGCACCACGCCGGGCGCCAACGTCCGCTTATCGAGTCCCGCGCCGTCCGGCAGATGCAAATCAATCGGATAAAACGAATAACATAACGCATCCGACCATGCGCGCCCGGACAGGTAGTCATCGCCCGTCACCGTCGCGTCCCCCCCCACCGTCACCGTCTCGCGCACCCCGCATTCCGGGGCTAGGTATTCGATGCGCAATTGTTTCAAGCCGGGCTGTTGTCGCAAAAAACGGTACATCCGTAAAATGGCGGCGCGCCCCTCGAGCTCCATCCGGGAACGGCCGACACTGTCACGTGCGTCATTGGCAGGAATATGGTTCGCATTCTCGCCGTGTTTCTTAAGCCAGGATCCGACGTTGGGATGCTCCACGTTCCATCCGGCATCGTGCGGGCGGACCGCGCCGCTTTCGCACGCTTCGGCAAATGCGCGGTTCAGGGTATCGAGATCAAGAGCGGCCACGTCGTATCCGCTGACCCGGCACACTTGCGTGCCGGGCTGGCGTTCCCCCGCAGGCTCGCGCAGGTGCGCACCGGCCAGCGTGGCCAGATTCGCGTCGCCCGTGCCATCCACCAGCACCCGTGCACGTAGCGTTTCCAATCCCGACTTGCCGCATAGGGTCACCTGCCATCCTGCCGCACCCGGCTCCACCTTGGCCGGCATCGTATGGAAACGGATATCCACGCCGGCATCTGTCACGAATTCATCGCACAGCAGCGTGTAGACCGCCCGATCAACTTGGACCTGATGATGCCAATGCCGTTCGGGTATCACGCTGAAATCAGGCAGCGAACCGCCCGATTCCTCCATGCACCGTGCGACTAGTTGCCAGCCATAGCCCCGGATCACCTGGCGGCCCCAGGCATGGAACAGGCCGGGGAAATTGACCCCGCCGGCCGTCGTGGTACCGCCCAGCATACTCCCCCGCTCGACCAGCAGCGTCCGTGCTCCGGCCCGTGCACTTTGAATCGCCGCCACGAGCCCGGCCGGACCGCCGCCCGCAACCAGCACATCATAGAACGGCCGCACACGATCTCCCTGAGTTGGCGCCAACTTGTTCATCCCCCTATATGTAAATGCTCAGGCCCTATCTCGCAATCGAAATCCAGCCATGCCGGCGGCTGAGGTTTCAGGGTGTCAGTCCGGCCTGTGACCACTGTCATAGTTTGCGAGGGGGTAGGTATAATCAAGCAACTGGATGCCGTCGTTCCGCATGACGGCATCTTCCTCAAGATGGCTCGCCTGAAGGCACCCCCGGGATTCATTTTTCAGACGAGCCGAACAGGAGTGTTGCGGGAATCGCGCGGACATGTTCGGAGAGACGCCGGTAGGAGTCGCCGCCATGGATGATCATTCCCGGACCATGGCCGGGGTTCATGCGGATCCACCGCTCCATGGGTTCGGCATCCTCCGGCCGGGGGGTGCGCGTCGCTTTGATCTCAAACAGCCGGTGTCTCCGGCCTCCCTCCAGCAATCCGTCCACCTCCAGGCCTTCTCGAGTGCGCACATGGTAGAGCCGTGCGGGAAACGGCAGCAGCGGCAGCAGCGATTGTATTTCCATCATCACGAAGGACTCAAACCACCGCCCCCGAGCCATCGGGTAGTTCCATAACGCTTCCGCCGTGGAAAACCCGGCCAGATGCGCGGCGATTCCGGTGTCGGTCCAGAACAGTTTGGGCGCCTTGACAAAACGTTTGCCGATATTGCTGAAAAAAGGGGGGATCCGTTGAATGAGCAGACTGGCTTCCAGAACCGAAAGGTACCTTCCGGTGGTCACGGGGTTCAACCCTGCATCCCGGCCGAGATGCGCCTGATTCAGCAATGTGCCGGTGTTGGCGGCGCTGATCTGCATGAGCCGATGAAAATCGGCCAAGTTCGAAATGTCGGAGATCCTGCGGAGGTCACGTTCCAGGTAAGTAAGCTGAAACGATTCGAACCAGAGCTGACGCGCCCGGTCTGAGCCGGCGTTAAGGCTCAAAGGAAAGCCTCCCTGAAACAAGCGTTCTCCGTCAAATGGCTTTGCGGGTTCATGTTCAAAAACGCGGTCCAACCCGTCCGCCGATTCAGCCGTGAAACCGTGTTCCCAGCCCCGGGCGCGGTTGCATTCGGAGAACGTCAATGGCGGAAGGCGCAGGATTCCCACTCTGCCCGCAAGCACATGGGAGAGCTCCGCGCAGTGATCCAGGTCGGCGGAACCCGTCAGCAGATAACGCCCTGCTTCCCGGTGTTGATCCGTAAGCAATTTGATTTCCCGCAAAATACCCGGGGCAAGTTGGACCTCATCAATGGTCATGTTTCCCCTGTCGGAAAGAAAGGCCTTGGGATCGGATTGCGCGACAGATCTCAGCGTAATGTCATCCAGACTGAGATAGTCCCGGGTCTCTCCGATTTCAGGTTGTGTGACCAGGGTGGACTTTCCCACCTGCCGCGGGCCGACGACGGCAACCACGGGAAACACCTCCAGCATCTCCCGAAGCAAATCGGTATGGTATCTTGAGATCATTTGAAACATATAACAGAACCTGTTATATATTACAACACATAATATTCTTAACGCGCAATCGAAATCCAACCATGTCAGCGGCGAGGGACGCTGAGGTTTCAGATTTCAGCCGTGGCTACCACCAGCGAGGAGGTGGGCGGCACGATAATCGCAGCGGCTTCGTCCCAAGGCTGATCGGTGCGCGCCCATGGGTCAAGCAGGCGGAACGGACCGGCGACAGGCAACTGCGGCCGCACGTGCAACTCGCGGTAGCCTTCATTGGCCAGCAACCAAACGTGTCGGCC
>SLLF01000373.1 GCA_007134175.1 Kiritimatiellia bacterium
GGCACAAGGCCGCAGGGGGCGCACCAATTAAGCCACTCGGCCTGATCCCCGGCAAGATGCGGTCTGGCGCGATTCCGAGATAAGCTCCTCCTAGAGAACTGGCTCCTCGACATGACCAAGTCCCTATCATACCCCAAAACAGCCGCTTTCACACGCTCTACACAGCTGAATCGCTATACCAAAATCCTGACAGCACAATCGGCTCCGCTAAACAACGTTTTCAGATCGCTGAAAAATAGGGGACTCACTCACAGGCCTGACTTGTCTTAGAGAACACGGAGATCCGGTGGACGCGTGCGGCGACCAGCCTTCGCGCTTCACGCTACGGCCAGGCACGCGCTTACGGACGACGGTGCGCCCCGTTCGTCCACCGTAAGCGTCGTCCGTTCTCTCATGCCTGGAAGCCGGGCGCCCGGCCAGAGGCCCCTGTGACATCCGAAACCTGAAAACCTGTATACGCCATTTGCACAAAAGGTTTTTGCAGAGGCCTGCCGAAAAAGGTTGGTCGTCGGAGCAGATGGATATACGATTCGGCGATACGTAATCCTTCTGAGTATTGCCGTTACGGGCGCAGACTGTTAGCACACGAAAACCAAGCCGAGGAAATTATATGTCTTCAATATCACATCTCAAGGAACCCGCCCGGGATTTGCCCGTAGCGGGCACATTCGACGTGGTGGTCTGCGGTGGTGGACCGGCCGGTGTGGCGGCAGCTATTGCGTCCGCCCGTGCCGGTGCGCGCACCCTGCTGCTGGAAGTGCAGGGGTGTCTCGGCGGTATCTGGACCTCCGGCCTCATGCCGTGGGTACTGGACCGGGGCAACAAAGGCGGGTTGATGCAGGAACTGGACGAGGCGCTACGCCGCAAAGACCGGCCCATCACCGCCTCGCCGGGCGACGGTGAGAAAGCAGGCGGCGCGTCGGGTTATGACGTGGAAGCGGCCAAGCACGGCCTGGAGCAGTGCTGCCTGGCAGCGGGCGTACAGCTGCGGCTGCATACGCGGATCTGCGCGGTCCTGCGGGACGGGCAACGCATCACGGCGGCGATCACCGAGTCCAAGTCCGGGCGTGAAGCGTGGTGTGCGCGTTTCTTCATCGATACAACTGGCGATGGCGACCTCGCCATTCGGGCCGGTTGTGGTTTTGACTACGGTCGTCCTGATGCACCGGAGGAGGCCCAGCCGATGAGCCTCAACGCCATGCTCTGCGGGATCCAGCTCGAGGCGATCCGCCCGTTTGTCAACCGCTACAACCATGGCGGGATGCGGGCCAAGGACGCGTTGAAGGCGCTGATGACGGAACTAGGTGTGGAACCTTCGTATGGTGCCCCGACCCTGTTCCACGTTTACGATGATCTGTTCCTGCTCATGGCCAACCACCAATATAACGCGCGCGGGTTCGATGCGGATGACGTGACCCGGGCCACCATCGCCGGCCGCGACGAGCTGCGGCACTTGGTCACCGCGCTGCGCGGTGCCGGACCCGAATGGCGCGACCTGCAGTTGGTGGCTACCAGCGCACACATCGGTGTGCGCGAAAGCCGCCGTATTCATGGGCGCTACCAAGTGACCAAGGACGATATTGCACGCGGCGCACGTTTTGACGATGCGGTATGCCGCGTCAAGTTCGAGGTGGATATTCACTCCACCAATCCGACCAAGAGCAAGGCCTACGGCGCCGATGGGATCAAGGTCCAACCCTACGACATTCCACTGCGCGCGTTGATCGCCCGGGATGTCGACAACCTCATGATGGCAGGACGCTGTATTAGCGGCGACTTCTTCGCCCACGCCAGCTACCGGGTCACCGGCAACGCCGTGGCCATGGGCGAAGCGGCGGGACAAAACGCCGCGCGCGCAGCGCTGGCAAACCTACCCACCTTGTAAAGGCCCATGTCACCGACCACGCCCAGAGCAAAAGCCCGGTCCGGAACCCGATGAACACGACCATTCCACTCCCCTGCGCGCCCGCTGAAGTGGATTGGTTTCTCAGCAAACCGGCACCTCAACTGGAAGTACTCTTACAGCAGCTCCCCGGTGACTTTATGATCCTCGGTGCGGCCGGGAAAATGGGGCTGCATGTTGGCCTCATGCTACGTCGGGCCCTGGATGCCATCGGCGATAAGCGGCGGGTATGGGCGGTCTCGCGTTTTCGTTCAGCCGGGACGGTAGACCTCTTCGAACGCGCGGGCATACGAACGATAAAATGTGACCTGACGGACGATAGCGAGTTGCGTCAATTAGCGCCGGTTCCGAACGTTATCTTCATGGCTGGCGCAAAGTTCGGAACGGCCCAGCAACCTGACTTGCTCCGGACGATGAATGTGGAAATGCCGCCACGGGTAGCGCAGCATTTTAGTGATTCACGCCTTACCGCTTTCTCCACCGGTTGTGTCTATCCCTACTACCCCACCGATACCGACGGACCTGATGAAGACGTGGCCTGTGAACCGGTGGGAACCTACGCCCGGTCCTGCGTCGGGCGCGAAGCCGCGTTTCTGGAGGTGGCCCGGTCGTATGGCACGCCGGTCAGCCTGATCCGGCTCAACTACGCGGTTGAATTCCGCTACGGTGTACCCGTTGACTTGGCGCGGCAGATGCTCGCCGGGAAACCGATTGATCTGACCATGGGCCACGTAAACCTGATCTGGCAACGCGATGCCGTGCTGCAGAGCCTGTTGGCACACGGCGAGGCCAACCCAGCGGGATTCATTATCAACATCACCCGCCCGGAAGTATTGAGCGTAAGGGAGCTGGCGGAGCAACTGGGCGCTCTGCTTGGGTGCGAACCCCGCTTCGAAGGCTCCGAAGCCGCCACGGCCTGGATATCCAACCCGGCTAAGGCCTGCCGGTTGTTCGGGGAACCGGAAACGAGTGTTGAGCAAATATTGCACTACGTTGCAGCCTGGCAGCAGCACCAGCTGCCGACGCTGAACAAACCCACCGGATTCGAGAAACGCGATGGAAATTTCTGAAATGCGATCCCGATTGCTGGCCGGACTGGCAATTCCCGCGCTGCCCCTGGCCTTAGACCATGCGCGTCAATGGTCCCAGCGCCATCAACGAGCGGTCCTCCGTTATTACCTGGATGCCGGTGTCGGTGGAATCGCTGTCGGCGTACACTCGACTCAATTCGAAATTCGCGCCCCACAACACGCCCTGTTCGCGCCACTGCTTGATTTCGCCGCACGTGAAATGGACGCCTGGCTGAACGGACAGAGCCGTCCCGTGCTCAAGATCGCCGGCCTGTGCGGGCAAACCGACCAGGCACTGGCGGAGGCCACGCAGGCCGTCAATTATGGCTATCAGGCGGGATTGCTTAGCTTGGCGGCGCTCAACGAAGCCCCGGTGGATACCTTGCTGGCACATTGCGCCACCATAGCGCAAACCATTCCCCTGATCGGCTTCTACCTGCAACCGGCGGTCGGCGGCCGCGTGCTGCCGTATGCATTCTGGCGGCGCTTCGCCGAAATCGAGAACGTGGTCGCGGTTAAAATCGCCCCGTTCAACCGCTACCAGACGTTTGACGTCGTGCGGGCCATCATGGAGGCGGGGCGCGATGATGTGGCGCTGTATACCGGCAACGACGACAACATCATTGCCGATTTGTTGACCCCGTGGCGTGTCAATGGACAGCAGCGCTTTATTGATGGCGGCCTGCTCGGACAGTTCGGCGTATGGACCCAACGGGCGGTGGAACTGCTCGAGGAAATCAAAACGGTTCGCCAGCAGGATGCAATCCCTCGTGACTGGCTGGCCCGCAATATCGCGTACACCGATGCCAACAGTGCGGTATTCGACGCCGCCAATGGATATCGCGGCGTGCTGTGCGGTATCCACGAGGTCTTGCGGCGGCAGGGGCTGCTGGAGACCATCCACGGCCTCGATCCCGCACAAACGCTATCACCCGGCCAAGCGCAGGAACTCAACCGGGTGTGCGGCGCTTATCCGTGGTTGTGCGACGACGAGTTCGTAGCCACCCATCGCGACCGTTGGCTCAGCGATTAGCCAGCCATTCGGTCACACGGCGTTCGTCGTCCTCGTTCCAACCCGTGAACGTGTTATTCATCAAGGCCTGGTAGTCGGAGGATGGCGCGTTGGCGAGGCTATACGACCGGTCATAATAGAGCCCGCGTTTGGCCTGACGCTGGAATTGCGCGAACTGGTGGCGACGCCATTCGGTCCATACCGCCACGGCCGCCTCACGGTCGACTTCCCCGTCCAGGATAGCGAGCAACATTGCTGCTTTTTCCGGTTCTGCGTCCATCAGGTCATGCAATTCGCCGGGATCGTCGCGCAGATTGAACAGACGGGAAGGATAGCCTTCATGCACAATCAGCTTATAATCGCCCTGCCTTAGCATCCAGGACATCGTATTCGTGGTCACACCCGCGTAATTGGCCAACGCCCAGCCGCGACTGGTGTCGGTTTTCCCTTTGGCCAATGGTAGCAACGATTCGCCGTCAAAGCTGTCGCGCGGTGCCATCCCGGCCAGGTCGCAGATGGTTGGCGCCATGTCGACCAGCGAGACCGGGGTCTCAATCCGCTGACCGGCCACGATGCCGGGTCCTTTCATGATGCACATCACGCGGGCAGAAGCCTCCAGTAGGCTCATCTTGTAATACTGTTGGTGCTCAAGGGCCAACTCGCCGTGATCGCTTGAAATGATAATCACCGTATCATCCGCCAAACCCGCTTCCTCCACGGCAGCGACGATGTCCCCGACGATGGCGTCCGCCTCGGCGCACATGGCAAAATAGATACGCCGTACCAGCCGCACGGTCTCATCGTCGAAGCCGTTACGCCACGCCTTGGACTTCCGCTGATACACATCCGCCGGATGGTTCGTCTCATCCAGCGGCGGCACATCCACCAATGCTTCCGGAATGTGGTCCAGCCAATGCTGATTGGTACGGAAGGCGGCGTGGACCAAACTGGTATTGAGCGAGATAAAGAAAGGGCGGTCGTCCGGTTTATGCGCCCGGATAAAGGCCACTGCGTCATCGCAATTCCGCCAATCCTTCTCATGAAACCGGCGTTCGCGACCGGAATCCACGTGGTATTGCTGGGCTGGATCGGCGTCCATCACCGGGTAACCTGCGGTGTTCAGCGGTTCCAGGCAATCGGCTACCCGGTTCATCACGGAGTGTTTGCCACTGAGATGGTCCATGTGCTTGCCAAGCAAGAGCACATCGTGGTCTTGATTCAGCGCCGCGTGATACGTCCACATGCCTGTTTCCAAACCCTTGAAATTCCCCCACGTTTCGCTCGTATGCGTGTAGGTGCCGGACAACATGTTGGCCCGGGACGGGCAACAAATGGGATTGGTACAATAGGCGTTTTGGAAAAGGGTTCCTTGCGCCGCCAACCGGTCAATATTCGGTGTTGCCTGGGCCATCGCGGGGTGCAGTCCTTGGCACCCAAGCATGCGCCCGTCCCAGCTTTCGGCATGGAATTGAATGATATTACAACGTTTCATGATGATCGCTTCAGCGGATCAAGCGCCGTTTCAGCCAGATCGACCCGCCGCGCCGCGACGGACCAAGGCACATCCATTTCGGAAAAAAGCTGTCCGGCATCAAATCCCGCTGTCATGGCCTGCTCAAGCCCCGACACCCGGGTCAATTCATCATCTTCTTCCCAAGGCTGATGCCGCACGATCTCCGAGGGGAACGTGTTGATGGGCACCTGCTGCAAACTGCTGACACACTGGGTCTGCCGCATAGCCGCCTCGATGCCGCACCACGTTTCGCGGCGGTCCTCCCGGGTCCACTCGATACACTTGCGCAGTTTACGCCAGTTGTCTTTTCCCGGTTGCCCGTACTCGATTACCTCCCCATTGTGGCAGCGGGCACAAAGCGTCCCCTCCGCATTCAGCTCCATCACCGCCTCCTCGAACCGGTATTGCACAATCGGTCCTTGGCGCTCCGCCACGCAATGCGCACTAAAAAAGAGCACCGGCACACCCTCCCGTGTATCGATGCGACAGCACACCGCATCGAAGTTTTCGATTGGATTGGCCCGGTAACATTCCCCCGTAACCGCGGTCGGTGTCGCGGACCGGTCCCGTTGCGGACCGAGCAGATACAACATACTATGCAGGAAGTGAGCCGTGGCATTGTTCGCCGGGCTGTCACACACCCAGCGCCCTTGGTCGTCGCGGATACGTCCAGCCCAGTTGTTCCGCTCATAATACTTGCGTCCTCGCGGCCAGCTCGTGAGGGAACGAAAATCCAGTGGCGCCCCGAAGCGCCCGGCGAGGATATCCTCCTTGGCCTGACTGATCGCCTTGCTAAACGACCATTGATAGCCCACCGAAACCGTCCGTCCTGCCTGGTCACGGGCCGCCAGCATCGCTGGGATTTCGCTGGCATGGCCGCAGAGCGGCTTCTCGCAAAGCACATCCATCCCCGCTGCCACCGCCGCGCACACCTGTTCCGCGTGAAAGCCGATCGGGGAGGAAATCACAGCCAAATCACCTCGTATTCCTGCGGCCAACCCGGCTTCCAAGGTATCAAAACAGGGAACGCCTGTTGCCTGCAATGGCGGCCATGATAGACGGTTTTCCCGGGCGAACGGATCGATGACCGCGCTAATGCGAATTTGTCCCGCCGCCTGCAGCACCAGTGTCTCCCGTACATAACCGGCGCCGTAGCCGCCGATTCCCACCAATACAATATCTATTTTTTTTGACATGGCCGCAGTATGCACATGCCCAGCGGACAAGGCAACAAGGATTCGCTTGACAGGATCGCGGCAGCCCGCCTACGCTGTCGTGAGGATTGGGGAGTTAGGTGTGATGAGCCCGTATCAAAGAAAGGATACCCGATGAAGATTCTGTTTGTATTGCTGATGTTGGCCAGCGCGGCAGGCATGATATTCGGTTTGCGCAAACACAAGGAAGGCGAAACGTGGGGTCGCCCGCTTACCATTGTCTGCCTGGTTATCGCGTTCGTGCTGATGTTGGTCAACCTCCGGCCATCCGGCCCGGGTACACAAGCGATTGTGAACCGCGAAATCGCCTATCGTCAGGCGCTCGGCGCGAAAATAGGGCAGGAGATCGCACGGGAGTTCCCCGACTCGCACGTGGTGGTCCTGCCGGATCAAGTGGAGGGCTCGCCGGCCGTCGAGGGGCTGAAATCCGCGCTGCGGGGAGCAGGCACGGTGGAGGTTGTGGTGCCCGATTTTGAGGCCCATTTCCGTGACCAGATCGCGAGGGGCAACCTCCATGAGGAGGATGCGGAATACTGGTTCGAAGAGGCACTGATGGAAATGGAGATGTCCGCCAGCCTGTTCAACGCAACAGTGCGCCAGGCGGGACAGGCACCGGATGTACTGGTCCTGTTTGCCCCGTTACCGCACGATTACGCGCGTCTGGACATCCTGCGTCAAGCGGACCGGCCACGGATAATCTTGGCGTCGACCGAGGACGTCTGGATGGTAGAAGGCATCCTTAACCGGATTGAACAAGGCCTTTTTCACGGGATCGTCTTATTTAATATGGGCAATTGGCGCATGGAAGGCCGGGTGCCCAGCGATGTACAAGAGGCTTTTGCTGAACGTTATATTTGGATAACACGCGACAACCTGCAAGAGGTGATGGCGGAGCATCCCGACCTAATTGAGATGTTATGATCCCATCGCGGTGTTGCTTCCGCGCATTGGTCGTCGGCTTAAGCTATGGTGGCTGGTGGGCGCTTTCCCCGGTGTCTGCTGCGTCCGGCCCCGAATTCCACAGCGGCCTGCCTGCTTTGGGCAGTCGCTACGAAGTGGTTCCCTACCAGCCCTCGCTTCTGCCGGTCCGTTTACGCAATCCTGAATCCACGCCGTTGGAGGTGATCCTGGCCATCCGCCCGGATCGCACGGGGAACATGCTGATCCAAGAGGAGCGTTTGCGACTGGGCCCGGGCGCCCACTGGACAACGGCGTTGCGTTTCCTCCCTGATACGCACCGGGACTATGTGCAAGAATGGCGTCTACCGACCGGGCGCTTGTTGTCGCGGGACGTTATGCCCATCATCATTGACGTGAGTGGCGAACGAAAGCGTCCCGTTCTCATCCATGATGCCGATCGTGACCCTGGCGGAAATGATTGGGGATGGAGCTGGCCCGATCCCGGTTTTCGCCATGCCCGACTGAGGGCCGCCGAGACACCCTCGCACTGGCTGGACTATGAGCGGGCTACCGTGGTCCTGCTAGGACTGCCGGATTACGATGCCATGACGCATGCTCAATACCAGGCATTGCTCGACTTTGTACAAAGTGGCGGAACCTTGGTGTGGTTGCACCCCGACAGCATATTGGCTGCACGGGCGACACCGTTGGCCGACCTATTACCTATTCAGCCATTGGCCAAGCAACAACTGGAGCATGTGCGTCCCCTGCAGACGTGGGCCCGCCACCATCAGCACCAGGAAAGAACACCCACCGACCCACCCGCGCCGGGAACCGGGTGGCTCTTTCTCGACAGCGAATTGCGGGCCACGGCAACCGCCGCTCTCGAGGCAGGCGGGACCCCTTGGATTGCCTGGCTGCGGTTTGGTGCGGGCCAGGCCGGCACCTTGCTTTTCGACGCACTGCCAACCATACTCAGCGATACTGCCGAGGGGCACGCCTTGCGCTCGCATATCTTCCGCTGGGGACAGCGCCATCCCCTCGCCCAAGGGGCTGTGTTCGCGCCGGAGCTGCAACCGGCTGCCGAGCGGTTAACCGGATTTCAATCCGTATCCGCCGATGCCATTCTTCACCTGCTGCTCAGCTATCTGGCATTGGCTTGCGCCACCCTCTTCCTGTCACGACGCCGTCAATTTGATGCGGTCGGCTGGGTGGCGCTAGCCGTGATGGGGTTGATGGCTACCGCCTTGATTCTCCAAGCGGCGCAGCGACGCATCGCGGCCCAACCCGAGCGCAACCGCATCGCCCTGAGCGTGGTCGCCCCGCATGAAGGTCGGGTTACGGGGCAGCAACACCTCACCTTGTTCACCAAGCGCGATCATGCACCGCACCTGGTCATGACCAGCGACAACCGCTGGCTGCCTCCATTCTTCCCCTCTGAGCGGGATCCGATTCTTCTCCAGCCAAGCCGACGGATAACGGAAACGCTGCACCTGAAACGCCGTGGGGACACCGAGGAACTGCGCAACTTCAGGCTACCGGCGCTGCGCCCGCGTTCGGTCGGGGCCGCCTATGCCCTGGACCAGTCGGTCGCGCGTGAGCCAATCCCTCCGGTCCAAGTCGGCTACGATGAGCAGGGCCCGTATGTCCATGACCTGCACGACGACGCTTGGCCCGCAGGTACACGGACCTATTTGACCGGCGCTCATGCCAGTCGCCTTTTGGCGAAGGATACCGATGACCGCTGGCGTCCCGTGTCCCAGGCGGACCGGTTGGCTCGCGTGAATCCGGTAATCGCCGCTTGGGAACAGTGGCTCGACGCCGGCCACCTGCCGCCCGGGCGGGTCGTCCGCCTCTATCCCGCAGCCGCTGCCGCGCCGCGCTGGGCCATGCCCTATACCCTCGAGGGCGACTATGTTGATACCGGCTACACCCTCGAAATGGCCTCCGCCGTAGACCTTCAGCCCGTCGGGCCCGTGCGCGTACCGCCGGAGTGGGTTGAACTGCAACCCGCTGACCACCGTGCCCGCCTCTTGCTCCGTCCGGTAAGCCCAACGGGCACCCCCGTCGCACTCGCAGGCACTTACGAGTACCGCGCCTACCTCCCGCCGCTGCTGGCCAACCTGGCTATCCAGCAGATTACCGTCCAATTGCGGGCCAACGACCCCGCCATGACGTACCGGCTGCAGGCCGCCATACAACCTTATTGGACCTCGGATCGTCAGCTCAGTGGCACCTCCCCTGAGCCAGGCCTGTTCCTTTTTGATTTACCCGATGGGGCGGAATGGGTGGATCCCGCAACCGGCGGTTTCCGCGTGCGGTTGACCGCACAACCCGCCACCACGGCCGTCGCCCCTGGCCAGCCGCCACTCGCCTATTTGCGGGTGAAGGTGCGAGGCCACCCGCCCACCCAGGGCCTTAGCGAAGGAGTAAGCCAACCATGATAAAGACCGACCACCTGACCCGTGATTACGGAAATGGCCGCGGCATATTCGACCTGACGATGGAAATCCCCGCCGGGCAGATATTCGGTTTTATCGGACCTAACGGGGCCGGCAAAACGACTACGATCAAACTCCTCTGCGGCCTCTACCAACCCACCAGTGGACAGGCGTTCATCAACGGGATACCGGTGGATCGCCGCCACCTGCGCGACGTAAAGCGCGCCATCGGCTATATGCCTGACCACATGGGGTCGTACGAGCAAATGAGCGTCTGGGAATACCTCGACTTCTTTTGTGCGGCCTATCGCGTGCCGGCCCGGCAACGCAAGGCCCGCATCGATGAGGTGCTGCAATTGACCGCCGCCACCTACATGCTGGACTATCAGGTCGACTCCCTCTCCCAGGGGATGGGGAAGCGGGTGGCGCTAGCTAAAACGCTGCTGCACAATCCACCGGTGCTCATTCTCGACGAACCAGCTTCCGGGCTCGACCCGCGAGCCCGAATCGAGATGCGGGAAACCATCATGCGTTTGCGCGAATTGGGCAAAACCATTCTCCTTTCATCCCATATTCTGCCGGAACTGTCGTCCGTCTGCGATTTGATCGGCGTGGTGGAGAAAGGCCGCTTGCGCGCATTCGGGACCGTGCGTGATATGCTCGCCAGTATGCGCGAGCACATCGTGCTGCGTGTGCGCGTAGCCACGGGCTATGTAGAACGTGCAGCCGCCGGCTGCCGCGGTCAGCCGCATGTGCAGGATGTCGTGGTCGAGGGTGACGAGGTGCGCGTGCACTATATCGGCCCCCGCACGGAGATCGCCGGGTTGAACCGCCACCTGGTTGAACAAGGGGTAGCGGTGGCCGAATTCACCGAGGAGCAGGGCGATCTGGAAGACGCCTTCCTCCATGTAACCCGTGAGGCCGACGAGGCCGAACAAGCCAAGGGGGGCACATCACCCTCATGATGTGGCCTGTTCATAATCCCATTTTCCAGCGCGAATGCCTCGCGGCCATGCGCAGCCTCAAACTGCGCCTTGCGCTGCTGGTGCTGCTCATCGTGCCCGGTCTGCTGTTATTCACCCTCTGGCCACGTACCGGCGTCTTCTCCCAGCTCGACGCCCAGGACATCTTCGTCGTCTTTCTCATGTCCTCCCTTGCATTGTTGTGCTGTGCCACCCCGGTTATCACGGCTACCGCCATCACCGGTGAAAAAGAGCGCCGTACCTTCGAGCCCCTGTTTGTGACCTGCCTGACGCCACTCGACATCATGACCGGGAAGATGCTCTCGGCCTGGTGTGTCGTGGCCTTGCTGCTCGCCGCGTCCATGCCGGTCACCGCCCTGTGCGCCCTCAGCGGCGGCATCAGCTTGCGCTTTCTGGCCCAAAGCTACGGCATTAACCTGCTGGCCGTGGCCACCTACAGCCTGATGGGGCTGGCCGTCAGCGCCTGCTGCCGGCGCAATTTGCAGGCCATGCTGGTCACCTATTTAGGCCTGCTGGTGCTGGCGGGTGCCGTCTGGTTACCGGGCGTCCTGCTCCAACCATTCGACGGTTGGCGCGAGGCCGGCCTCTACAGCCGCAGCCTCAGTCCCTTCGAGGCCCTATTGGCCTTGTATGATCCGGCCCTTTACGAAGCCCGGTGGGGCCGCATGGGAGCCACCCTGGCCATACAGCGCCATCTTTGGGGAATGGGGGGTATCGCCCTGCTCAGCTTCGTTATCTTCTGTACACGTATCCTTAGACCGCACCGGGCCCACCCTAGCAACGTGAGCCAAACGCGCTATGATGACCGGCGCACCGGGTTCAAACGGACCCTGCGTTTCCCGTTTTACTTGATCGACCCGCTGAAAAGGAAGAAGCCCATCGCCAACTGGCGTAACCCGGTATTCGTTGCTGAACTGCGCCGCAAAATATTCGGCCACCCCAAATTCATGCTGCGTGCCTTGACGACCTGCTTGGCGGTCAGTCTCGGCCTGCTGCTGCTGGTACTCGCCCAATACGGTGTTTTTCTTACGCCCGACCAAGTGCTGCTGAGTACCCTCCTGTTCCAGTTTGCCGTGGTACTCTTCTTCGCCCCCCTGGTCAGCAGCGACAGCCTGTCCGGAGAACGGCAATCCGGCACCTTTGAGCATATGTGCATGGCGCCTTTGTCCGCCTTTACCTTGGTCACGGGTAAGATCAAAGCCGCCTTTATCTATGTGCTTATCCTTGTACTCGGTAGCGCCCCGGTCTTCTTTGCCATTCTCTATATCCAGCTGGACCCCGACTACGTGGCCCTGGCCTATTGGTTCGCTATCCTATTACTGGCCACGCTGACCTTCGCCATGTTCGGTATGTGCGCTTCCAGCTTCATGCAACACACGGCCGGTGCCACTGCGGTCAGCTATACCTTTGCCCTGCTCGGCCTGCTGGGCACCTCGAGCGTGCTCCTGTTCGGTGATCGCATCGCGCCGACCACGCAGGCCGCCGTGTTGATCTTTAATCCACTGATTGCCGTGGTCCAGCTGAATTCAGAGGCCTGGTTTTCTGATCTGCCCTATATTTTCAACCGCCCCCCTTGGCAAAACACACTGATCGCTTACGCCGGATTATTCTTCGTCATACTCACCGCCACAGCCGCCCGTGTCCACATCCTGTTCAACCGCTCCCGTTAGCCCAAGCAACTCCTCATGATGCATCTTTTTTCACCCATCCGTAAAAACTGGTGGTCCACCGCCCGCGTCTGTGCCTTTATCCCCTTGCTGGGACCGATCTGGTCCGAGCGCCCCTTGCAGGAGGTGGACGTAGCGGTCGCGTTACCAACGGTTGTCAACGAAGCCGCCATTCGCTTTCAAGCCAACGGCGTGCAACAGGTCCCGGTATCGTTCCGTTCGGAATTACTACAAGACCTTGCCGCCACCCGCCATCCGGCTGCCGTACCCGCGCTGGTGGCCGCCGCTACAGAGGGCGAGACGGACAAGGTCCGGCTGGACGCCCTCAGCCAGCTCCACCGCCTCCCCGTAGCCCCCGAGGACCTGCAACCCATCATACACACCTACTTGGAGCACGCCTCAGCCAACTTTCGCTATTGGGCCGGCCGCCTGGCCGCCCATACCAAGCTGGCGACCAAAGACCTTGCAACGCTAGTGGCGCTGGCGGCTGAAGATCCGGACCCACGGGTACGTCGCGCCGTGCGGGACGCATTGCCGCAGCACGCCGGAACCTACGATGCCCGCCCCGCCCCTTGGCCGTTTCATGCGGACGACGATTTGCCCCTGCAGGTCGCGGGTTGGCCCGCTGTGGCCGCCGCGCGCAACGCAAGTACACGGGCAGCGGAAGCAAGGGAACAACTGCAACAACACCCGTCGCCTGCCATACGTCAAGCCATCTGGACGAGTTGGATCGAGCACCAGCCCGACTTGGCGCGCACCTGGTGGACGGCCGCCGCCAGCGATCCGCACCGGGTCGTTCGCGCCGCTGCGGCCCGCGAAGTCATTGCTCTGGGCCACACCAACGATGAAGTGATCGCTTGGCTGATGTCCACGGCCCGGGCAGATCCCGCCCCCTACGTGCGCCAGACCGCACTCGAGGCATTGGCCGAGTTGCCGCCCGACACGGCTTGGCCGGTCGTTCTCTCAGGGCTGGATGATGCCGTCCTCTTTGCGCGTCAAGCGGCCGAAAGCACCGCCGTTAGGCTGGGTCATGATCTGCCCGATGCAGCCGCCGACCTACTGGCACAGGCCGTTGCGGTCCCACCCGATTCCCCGGCTCGTCTGCACAGCGTGCGGGCCCTCGCGCGGCTGTGTGACGCCGGTCAGGCGCCAGCGGACGCCGCAGTCCTGTTCCAAGACGCGTTGCTGGAACTGCTCGCCACGGACACCGAGCCCGACGGCCTCGTAGCCATACTGGACGTGCTCCATACATTAACTATTCCGGAGGCACGGCCGGCGGTGGTCCGGCTCGCACAACACAGGGAACCCGCCGTACGCGCAGGAGCCGCGCGCCTCCTAGGCCGTATCGGGGACGAATCGGTCTACGACGCGTTGGCCGCGCTGTTGCGGGACGAAGCCGCCACGGTCCGCCCCGATGCCATCGAAGCCGCCGGGCGCATCGGGGACGCCCGCTATAACGCCATACTGCTGGACATCCTGCGAACCCGCGATTACGAACTGGTCCCCGACCGGTCGGCCGCCTCCTGGGCCGCGGCGCGCATGGACGAAATCGACGATGACGTCATGCAGCGGCTGCGGGAGCTGACCACGCGGCCCTTGATGGTGATCGAGGGCGAACCGATTTTCGACCAGGAAGAGGTGCTCGTTTCTTCCTTCCTGGCCATAGCGGAGGTGGCCCGCCACCGACCGGAACAGGCCGAACACCTCGAACGCATAACCGCCGTGTACGCCCGGAATATAGAACTGGCCGAACGGCGGGACTGGACAACCATGTCCCCCCCCCATCTGGTCCTGCTCTTGGGTGATTCCTACCTGATGCAAGATATGCCGCGTCAAGCCGCCGCGTGGCTACAGGACGAGACGGATATCCCTGCGCTGCCCCTGCCCGAGCGCCAGCGCGAAATGCGCTACCGGTCGGTGTCGGCAGAGTAGATCCAAGCGTCGCGCAGGCGCATGGGCGTGAATACGTGATGGAACAATGGCAAGCAACGGAAAGAGCATAACCTGTTGCGCCGCCGGTGATAGTTTTATCACCCGGCGGCTGGCGACCAATGACCCGCACGCCGACAAATTAGCGGCGTTGATGGCCAACGCAGACGTTCGGTTCACGAATCTTGAAGTCGTGGTCAGGCGGCAGGAAGGGTTCCCGTCGGCACAAAGCGGAGGCACCTGGGCCACCACGGAACCGGAATCCCTGGAGGATCTGCGCGCCTACGGCTTCAATCTGCTCGCATGGGCCACCAATCATACGCTCGATTATTCCTACGGGGGACTGGCGGCCACCGGACACTACCTGGATCGCGGGGGTTGGGTGCACGCGGGATCCGGACCGGACCTGCCCACGGCGCAGGCCCCCGGCTGGCTGGAAACGCCAGCGGGGCGCGTGGCGCTGCTGGCTGTTACTTCAAGCTTTCATGAATCATGGACCGCCGGCCAGCCCCGCCCCGATATCGGGGGGCGCCCAGGCGTTAATCCCCTGCGATCCCGGATCCGCTACCGGGTCGGTCCGGAAACGATCGCGTGGTTGAAGCGAACCGCCGCTGAATGCGGCCTGAATGCGGAACAGGCCCTTAAGGTGCAGGAGGGATTTGCCCGGGAGGATCCGCCGGCACTCACGCGGTTCGGCAACCATCTGTTTCACCCGTTAGAGCCAGGCGGGGTGCCCGGCGCGGTGACGACGGCGGACCCGCGCGATCGCGATCGCATGATCCAGCAAATCAAGGCCGTCCGCAACAAGGCGGATTGCGTGCTGGTTAGCCTGCATGCCCATCAGATGAAAGACGGCGACAAGGAATGCCCCGCGGATTTCGTGGGTGAATTCGCACGCGCCTGTATTGATGCCGGGGCGGACGCCGTAATCGGCCATGGCCCCCACATCCTGCGGCCGATTGAAATCTACCGACAGCGCCCGATCTTCTATAGTTTAGGCAATTTCATCTTCCAGAGCGACACGGTCCCCTATTTACCGGCGGACTATTATGAGGCCTACGGGTGTCCACCGGACGCCACCGTTACCGAGGCGCTGGCGGCACGGACCGCCGGGGGTACGCGCGGCCTAGGGTGCGACCCCCGCGTCTGGCGATCCGTAGTGGCCTGCTGGACCATGCAGGACGGCCGCCTGACCCAGTTGCGGCTTCACCCCATCGATCTGGGCTTCCAACAAGCGACGGACCGGCACGGTTGGCCACACGCATGTAATGATCCCGCCGCGTTGCAGGATATGATCCGCTTGTGCCGCCCGTTTGGCGTGAAATGGGAAATAAAAGAGGCAACCGCCCACTGGATAAACGAAGCATGACGTGGCGCACTACTTTGTGGAACGGTCCGGCCCCCAGTGTCCCGGACGATCTATTGCCGCTGCTGGAGACGCTCACATCCATCGGTGCGCCGACGGGAGCAGAAGGACGGCGGGCCGACTTTATCCAACAGTGGCTGGCCGAGTCCGTCGGCCTCATAGCGGAACGGGACACCCTGCACAACTTGGTCTATGACCTGTCGGGCGGCCGGTCCGAACTCACCTTGCTGGATGCCCATACCGACACCGTCTTCCCCGATCAGGCGTTGACGGTAACCAAGGACGGGAATCGCTGGAGCGCACCGGGCATATACGATAACACCCTCTGCTGCGTGCAACTGATGATGTGGCTACGGGCCGTGGCCCGCTGGCAGGGAACCCTGCCGTTTCTGGTTTCCTTCACGGTCGGTGAGGAGGGGACAGGGGATTTGCGAGGCATTCGGGCCGTGGTCGAGCACTACGGCGAACGCCTGACCGAGGCCTGCATTTTCGATCTGGGCCTGGACAAGATTACGATGCAGGCCGTGGGCAGTGTGCGCTGGGTTATCCGGTTTCAAGCGGCCGGCGGACATAGCTGGGGCGCGTTCGGCCAACCCAGTGCCGTGCATGCCGCCGCAAAATGGGTCGCCGGCCTGGCCGACCGCTTTGCCTGGCGGCGTAATGAAAACAGTTATAACGCCGGGATCATACGGGGCGGTACCGGCGTCAATGCCATTGCCGAACAAGCGGAAGTCGTCCTCGATCTGCGCTCCATCGATCCTGAGGAGCTGGAGCGCCGGGCCCGGGCACTGGAAGCGGATTGGGTTGATTTTGCCAAACAGGAAGACGTGGCCGTTACCGCCGAGCAAATTGGTTTCCGGCCTGCCGGCCACGTGCCGCCGGATGCCCGGGTGGTTCGCTCGGTGCGAACCGCCATCGAACAGCTGGGCCGAACCTACCGGGCTGCGGCCGGCAGTAATAACGCCAATGCCGTGCTGGCCGCCGCTATTCCGGCCACCTGTACAGGCCTGGGTGACGGTGGCGGGGTGCATACCCGTGAGGAATACCTGGACATCACCAGCGTGGAACCCGGCTGGCACAAGCTTTGCCTCGTTACCGCCGCGTGTCTGGACTAAGGAGAAATGATTTCACATGCCCACGCCTAAACCCAATATCTTATTCATCATGACCGATCAGCAGCGATTCGACACCATCGCTTCTCTCGGAAATACACGCATCTACACGCCCAATATGGATCGGCTGGTCCGGCGCGGCTTGACGTTTACCCAAGCCTACTCCACCTGCCCCGTCTGCATGGCGGCGCGCTACACCATCCGCACCGGCTGCGAACCGCCCCTGACCCGGATTTTTGAAAACCGACGCCTGCCGCCGGTCCCCGGACAAGCCGCTACCATGGAAGGGCGGTGCGGTCCCTATTTGGCACGTACGATGACAGGCTTGGGCTACCGGACCTTCGGTATTGGTAAATTTCATTCCGGCCCTTGGAATGAAGATCTCGGCTATGAATACCAGACGCACAGCGAGGAAATGTACAAGTCCCCGGAACAGCGGGCCGGCGACGGGTTTGCCTCCTGGATCGCCACCGAGCAGCCTGCCTTCGCCCATATCGAGGCGTTGATGGGGGAACGTACCGAGATGTACTACATGCCGCAAGTTAGCCCGTTACCGGCTGAATTGACCGTCGAACACTGGGCCGCCGACCGCGCGGTCGAACAACTGGCCGTGACCGATGACCGCCCTTATTTCGGCTTTATCTCCTTCATCGGCCCGCTGCCGGCCGGGGCGGAGCCGCCGGCCCTATCAGCGCGATGGGAACCATCCATCACACCGGAAGCATACGAGGCCGGTATCGCCCGCATCAAGGACTGGATAGCACGCGGGGAAAC
>SLLF01000041.1 GCA_007134175.1 Kiritimatiellia bacterium
CATTGCGACATCAATGAATTCCGCCGCCAATTCGGCCGCCGCATGGCGTACCAAGGGGGCGTCGACAAACGATGTATGGCCGCTGGGGGCACAAAGCTGGCCGCCGAAATGGAACGGCTTGCCCCGCTCTGCCGCGACGGGGGCTATATTCCAAGCTGCGATCACGGCATTCCCCACGACGTTTCATGGGCAAACTATATCACCTACTGCCGTCTGCTGGCGCAGATGACCGGCTGGCTGTAGGCGTCTGGATTCACGGCGCCCGGCGATACCGCCGCCACCCGCCGGGTGTCCGCTCAAAGCAGAGGCGGTCGTGCAGGCGGTTGAGACGCCCCTGCCAGAACTCGAATGTGGCGGGTATACACCGGTAACCGCCCCAGTGGGGTGGCAACGGAATATCCCGGCCCTTGAATTTGCGCGTGTATTCGGCCACCGCAGCTTCCAGTTCAGCACGACTGGCAAGGGGTGCGCTCTGTGCCGAGGCCCACGCCCCAATGCGGCTGCCGCGTAGCCGCGTCTTGAAGTAGGCGTACGACTCCTCTGCAGGCAACCGTTCCACCTGCCCTTCAATCCGAACCTGTCGCTCGTACGGCTCCCAGTAGAACAACAGGGCTACGTGCGCGTTGACCCCCAGTTCCTGGCCCTTGCGACTCTCATAGTTGGTGAAGAAACGGAACCCCTGCTCATCATGTCCTTTCAGCAGCACCATACGTGCCGCCGGCCGACCGTCGCCATCGGCAGTGGCCAGGGTCATCGCCTCGGGATAGTCCAAGCCGCACCGTTGCGCCTCGGCAAACCAGCGCTCGAATTGCAGGAACGGATCATCGGCACAAGCGGCCTCGCTCAGCCCGCGGGCCGCGGCCAATCCCTTACGCCCCCATTTCCACCAGTGCCGCATACCCCCCTCACACCGACGGTGGCGGCGGTTGATCCAAACCGTTCAACGGTTGTGCCCCGGGACTGGTTGGGGCCTCGACCACATTGATCGGCAACGACTTCTCGTGGCGTCCGTCCAGCGCCAGTTCGATCGAATACTGGCCGGGTTCCGGAAATTTCAACCCGTTCATGTTCAACACCATGTTGGCGCAGACCGATTGCACATCACCCGGAAACTTGATCCCGATATTCCCGTCGATCCCGGGAATAATCGATTTGCCGTCGGCATCGATCAGACTGATTTTCACCCGGTGGTTGCCTTCCTCGATACGGTCAAAGCGCACACGGAGCGCAATGGCACAGTGCGGGTGCACCAAGGGGAATTTGCGCCCGTTGATCCGGTCGAACGCCCCCAGTAAATTCAACTTACCGCCGCTATCGGTGGCGGCGTCACATAAGGCAAATACTTCCACATCCATACCCATCTCCTTTAGTCAACAACCGGCTTACGGGTGCAGGCGCGATAGACCAGAAACAAGGTCGCCAGCGGATAGAACTCCGTCAGCGGCATCGCGCAGTATAGCGCACAAGCCGCCACCCACCAAATTCGTTGCACCCGCGGCACGTCCTGGGTCCGCACCACGTAGCCCCCCACCAGCAAACCCAGGATCGCCCCATGCGGGATCAGCGGGGTGCGGGTCAACAGATCAGCTGCGTCCAGCACCAGTCCGGACAACCCGGCCTGTAGCAAACGACGCCAGCGCACCACCGCCACACCGGAGCGCACGGCCCGGTCCCGTTCCTTACCGGATGGCGGCAGGACTTCCGGCTCGTATACCTTCCGCGCATGATCGTCCTGTTCCATACCCCCATCATGCCCACCCGCTGCCGGGAGTCAATCTTACACTGATACCGTCGGGGGCTCCTCACCCGCCCATTCGCCACGACGGCGGCGGAGCGCGGTGCACCAGCGCAGCGCGCCGGTCATAACCAAGCACGCCGTGCACACCGGGCCGAACGGCAAATCCAATAGCAGCGCCACCACAAAGGCGATCATGTAGGCCACGACCCCGATCAGCACGCTTACCACCACCGAGCGCGCCCAGCCATCCACCAACACAAAACCGACCCAGGAAGGCACAAACAGCAGCGCAAACGAGGGAAACGCGCCGATCGAGATGGTACCGAACACCGCCGCCATCACGGTCATGAGCGCCAGGACCAGGCGATACGGCCAGACCCGTTGCCGGTTCGCCGCATGGTAATCGGGAAAGAAGCGGGCGGTGAGCGCGCGGGAAGCCAGCCAGGGGAAGCAGGCCAGCGCCAAGACCAACCAGATGGCCGCTCCGATCAGATGCGGCCTGCGGGTAAAATAAAGTTGCCCCAACAGCAGCGATTCCCCGATCACGCGGCCGTGATCCATGAACGCCCCCAACAGCAGTGTGGCCGACCACCCTAGTATAATCATTATGGCATAATGGTTGTTGCCCACTTTCGGCAAGGTGGAGCGGACCACCATAGCGATGCCTGCCGTGCCGAAGGCCCCGACCCAGGCCGGCCCATGTAGAAAGGCCGCCACCATGCCGCCTGCCGCAGCGATCTGCGCCAGGCCTAGCGCGGCGAGCCATTCGTTGCGCAGGCGTAGCAACGTGCCGACCAGACTCAATCCCGCCGCCAACAGCAGGCCCACTAAAAAGGGTATCCGGAACAACGGGTCAAACAACAACCAGTCGTTCATGGTCCCACCTCGATCCAATCGGTACAGTGCGCCTCCAGGAAGGCGCGTTCATGGCTTACCAGAACCACCGCACGCGGGGCCTTGAGCTCCTGCAACAGGGCCGATAGCGTTTCCAGGGCGCGCCCATCAAGATTATTGGTAGGTTCGTCCATCAGGACCAGTTGCGCCGGACTGCACAAGCAGGCCAGTGTTTGCAGCAATTGGAATTGGCCGCCGCTCAGGCGGTACAGCGGGCGCCCCAGCAGGGGTCGAATGATCGTCGGTGCCCAGGCCGGATCAGCTCCCAGCAGGGCGTACAACTCCCGTCCCAGCAAGGCCAGTTCGGGCGGTAACTCGGGCCGTTGCCATTGATGCGCGATCGTAACGCCGTCGGCACGCTGGATCGTGCCGGAAAAAAGACAAGCCATGCCGGTAATGGAGCGCAAGATGGTGGATTTCCCCGCACCGTTGTGGCCGCCCAACCCGAGAATCTGACCGGGTGACACCGCCAAGCTGACGGGACCCACGACCGGTCGCGTATAGCCCGCCACTACATCGCGCAATGCGAGCAACTCATTGGACGTCATGTATTCCCAACGCAGATTTCATCCGCACCCCATGTGGCAGCCGCACACGCTGGGGACGGCTGCCGGGCCCAGCGTGCCCGGCTACAGTATGCACGCTTTTTGTATCATCGTCCTGCGGCAGACTCATCATTTCTCTGTTCCAGCGCGTCTACCCACGCTTCAATCATGGCCATATAGGCGTCAGCATTGCCATCCATCGATACCTGGGCCGGTAGCTGGACCAGCGGCCAACCCAGCTCGCGTGCGAGAAACTGCCCGCCCTGGAGCGGCTGAAAATCCATCACCCAGATCATACCCTGCTTCGTGGACAGCTCCTGCACCAGCGCGCGCAGATGCGACGCGGTCGGCGGGATGCCGGGCAGCGGTTCAATGTAGCCCAGTAATGGCACATCCAGGGCCTTAAGTAAATAGTTCGCGTCGGCATGATACGGCAGCACCCCAACTGCAGCGGCTGTACGGGCCCGCCATTCCGGCAGGGGCTCGGTCAGGCGGGCCGCCAGCCGGTCGGCATTGGCGCGGAATGCGGCCGCGCTTTCCGGATAAAGGGCGGCCAAGCGCTCGGCCAGCGCGTGGCCAATAACGGCCATGCGTTCGGGATCCAGATAGACATGGGGATTGCCCTTGGGGTGGACATCCCCTAACGCCCGGTCCGCCGGGCGCCCCACCTCAATCAGCTCCACCTGGCGCGCCGCCTCGAAGTGGCCCGGTTGTCCCAGCTGTACCCGCCGATTGTTGGCCCCTTGAATGGCTGCCGGTAACCAGCCAATTTCCAGTTCAGCGCCGACCGCCACTACCAGATCGGCCCGGCGCAACGCAGCCATCATGCTTGGCCGCGCCTCCAGGTAGTGGGGATCGCGGTCTGGCGATGCCAGCACGGTAACCATGACGGCATCGCCCCCGATCTCCCGCGCCAGCATCCCCACGTTCGGCACCGTCGCCACCACGCGCAGCCCGGCGGCACCGGTGCTGGCAACGAACCAGACAGACAAAAAAAGAATCCATTTTTTCATCGTACTTGCCTAAGAGAATAGGTGTCAGGTGTGAGGTTTAAAGAAAGACATCGAGATGAACCCCCAAACCTGAAACTGCCCACCCCATGCTTAAAACGCGTGGGCGCCGTGCACGCCGAGGCTCAGATTAAACTGCAGGGAAAACAGCCAGGCGTCGTGATGATGATCGCCGTGGTGATCGTCTTCCGCCAAATCCAGATAGCTCGCCTGGGCGCGAATACGGGAGAACTCCGTCGGCGCATAGGTAAGCTGCCCGGTGTAACGGGTCGACGTGCCGAATGATGCCCGGTCGCCGCGCCCTTCGAAGCCATCGTTGTTGAGGCCCAGCAGATCAACCCGCAAGCCGGCGTTCCAACGCGGGGCGAAACCGTAGACGCCCTGCACGTAGAGACCGTCCTGGGTCCAGTTTTGGCGGTTGGCATCGGTAGTGACCAAGGCCGAGGGGCCCGCGAATTCACGACTGCGGTAGGACAAGTCCAGCTCGCGATAGATATACTCCGCTTGCAGCACGAAATTGCGGTGGCCCATTACCCCTTGCCCGTCATACTTATAAACCACATCGGCGCCCGCGAACCAACCATCACCGTCCCAGGTCTCCAAGCGGCCACTGGAGTGTGCCTCCTCCACTTGATGTACCCGGCTATAGCCCCCAAAGGTCCCGAGCTGGACCGCGTGGTGCGGCCCCATATCAGGCGCCACTTTGGCGAACCCGGTAAAGAGACGGGGTCCATCCTTTTCGCGCAGTTCCTTGTCCCCTCGCCAGCGGTTGCGTTCCGGGGCACCGGCCCTATCCGGCGTCAGCGTGACGATTTCATGACGGCCATGGCCAATTTGGTTGGCCAACACCTCGTTGTCCCCTTGCAGTACTTCCACGCCGAAACGCATATAGGTTCCGGTCGGAGGCAGCCAGGACAGCTGAA
>SLLF01000058.1 GCA_007134175.1 Kiritimatiellia bacterium
CGGACGACTTCTCTTCATCGCGCGACAGGGACTCGCGCATGGAGGTGTCGGCCAGGATATTCTGCATGCGGTAGAAATCCATTACGCCTAGTTGCCCTTCCTTGAAGGCCTGGGCGATGGCTAAGGGCACTTCGGCTTGCGCCTCGATCACCTTGGCCTGCATCTCCTGTACCCGGGCGCGCATTTCTTGTTCGTAGGCGATCGCCATGGCGCGGCGGCCTTCCGCCTCGGCCTGGCGCATTTTCTTGTCCGCTTCAGCGCGCTCGGTCTCGAGCAAGGCCCCGACGTTGGCCACTTCACGGGTACCGCTTACGCCGGCCACGCTGACATCGGCAATATCGATAGACACAATCTCGAAGGCGGTCTGGGCGTCGAGCCCGCGGCCCAGTACGCGCTGGCTGATATGGTCGGGGTTCTCCAGCACATCCTTGTAGGTGGGGGAGGAACCGATGGCGCTGACAATGCCTTGGCCGACACGGGCGATAATGGTGTCCTCGGTGGCACCACCGACCAACCGTTCGAGATTGGCTCGCACGGTTACCCGTGCCTTGACCAGCAAGCGGATACCGTCCTTGGCCACCGCGTCGAGCATGTTGGTGCCTTTGGCCGGATCGGGACAGTCAATAACCTTTGGGTTGACACTGGTACGCACTGCGTCATAGACGTCGCGACCAGCCAAGTCGATGGCAGCCGCTTGCTGGAAGCTCAATTCGATGTTGGCTTTATCGGCCGCAATCAGCGCTTGCACCACGTTGATCACGTTGCCGCCCGCTAGGTAGTGCGCTTCCAGCTCGTTGGTGCTGAGCTGCAGCCCCGCCTTGACCAAGCGAATACGGGCATCGACCATGATTTTGGGCGGCACACGCCGCAACTTCATGGCCACCAGGGTGAACAGGGTGACTCGTGCGCCGGAGGTTAGCGCACGGACCCAGGTCCCGAGGAATGAAAAGAAAATACCCACCAGCACCAGCGCCGCCAGCGCCAGCAAAACCACAAAAACAGTAAAGAATTGATCCATTGTTATCTCCCTTATCGTACGAACAGTTTACCGCCTGCGCCAGGCATGAGGACAATAGATACTTTTAGACGGGGTATAGTCAAGCGATAAGAGCCGATTGCGCTGTAAGAAATTGATGGCGTAAGTGCGGGGGGGGCGTGTGTGGAGGTGGTTTTGGGGTATGAAGGGACTTGGTCATGTCGAGGAGCTTATCTCGGAATCGCGCCCAACCGCATCGCGCCGGGGATCAGGCCGAGCGGCTTAATGGGTGCGCCCCCGTCCGCCTGGTGCGGACGGAGCGGTAGTTTGGGTTTGGCTACGGGCCGTGGCCAGAGCGAGCCAGCAGTGAGCGAGCCGGGAGTATGGCTCGTTTTTCGCTCAAATCGGGCTCTTTCCGTTATGTACCGCGCAATAGCTTGCCGAAGTTAGGCTCCTGCGGCGCAAGGCCGCAGGGCGCCCAGTGTGCAATGCGGGCTGACCGAAGTCAGGTTGGCGGTGTCCGGGAGGGCGGCGCTCCGTCGCCGCCGCCCAACCGCATCGCGCCGGGCTCCGGCGTGGCAAGCAAGGCTGCGGGGCGCCCGGCAGAAACATCAGCCTCTATTCACGCACCTTTATAACAGCGCAATCGGCTCCCTCGCTTACTGGCCCGGGTTGCGCTAGGCCTAGAGATGGCTTATAATGTTGCCGTTGCGGCTCCGTTGGCGAGGCGGAGTGCAACGAGTGCTACTAAAGAGAGGAGACCTTTCGTGAAAAAAAACGACAATAAATGGGTGTGGCGAGGCAGCGTGGCAGCGCTGGGGATGCTGTTCGTAGTGGGGATGGGAGCCGGTTGTGCGACGCTGGGCGACGGCGCGGCGGATGCATCCGAAACATGGATCCAGGATCAGGCCGAAATGGTGGTCTACGGACTGAGCTGTCCGCTTTGCGCCACGAATCTGGACGGGCAATTGGAGCGAATCGAGGGCGTCCAGCGGGCGGAAATTGATTTGGACAGCGGCCGGGTCACCGTTACGCTGGCACCAGACGCTCAGGTATCGTCCACCACGCTGCGCCAAGCGGTGGCCGATGCCGGTTTCACGGTACAGTCCATTCACTAGTGGGAGTTAATAGGATGACGCTAAACGATTTGCGTATAACTACGGCGACGTCGGCTAGCAGACGCACCGGATGGTGTTTTCTTTTAGTATGCCTCGTACTGGTCAGCGGTGTAGCGGCGCAGGAGCCGACCTTTATGGAGGCGGGCACGCATCCCGGTGCGCGGCAATGGTATGGCCGCGCTTTCTGGCGCAGTGCAACATGGGCCGACGGTGCGGCTGATGATACGGCTGAGTTCGCCCTGGCTTACGGCTTGACGGCGCGGCGAGCGCTGCTGGCCAAAACGACATTGGACAAGGGCGGCCCCGAAGTGGCCAGTCTCCGGCTGCGTCAGCGCATTTGGCAGCGGGACACGGGGCCGATCGACACGTGGCGCGCGTCGTTGCAAGTGGGAGGGGAATGGTTTGATGGGCGCGATCCCGGTGGACGGGCTGGCGTGGTCTCCACCACCATCCGGGGTCGCCACGGGTTCAACGCTCAAGTGGATTGGCGGGGCGCGGCACCGTCTGCCTATCGTTTCGAGGCCAATGTCTCCCACCTGTATCGCATTTATCCGGCACGGTATCACGCTGGCACTGTGGGTGCCTGGTATACCATGGTGGAGTCGCTAAACGTGTTTGACCGGGACGGCAATCGCGTGAGCGATGCCGCGTTGGGTTTGTTATATGAAGCGCGCCGCTGGGCAGCCGAGGCCAGTGTTTATCTGCAGGAGCCTGAAGAGGGGGTGCGACGAGACCAGACCCGTCTGGCAGTAGGAGGTCGTTATTTGTTCTGAGGCGCTGAGCCGATGGGGCAATCAATACGTAGGGGGGGTACCATTATGAACGCGAATGGTTTCATATTGCGGGGGCGTGCGCTAAATCGGCCGCGCCCTATGGGCCGGCGAGGTCGCTTGCCAGATTCCTTGGTAATGGGCTGTGTTGTGCTCCTGCTAACGGGATGGGGGAGCATGCCTGCAAAGGCGGAATCGCCGCGTACGGTGGTCTATCCGATTCTGTTCGGCGACCCGGCAGCGCTGGAAACGTATGCCCGCACGGTCGTGGGCGAGGAGGGGCACGTGGTGCTGGACGCGCGTGGTCAACGATTGATCGTCTTGGCCCCGGCAGCGCTTCATGCTGAATTAAATCAGGTGTTGGGGGAGGCCGACGCGCGAACGGGCAACGTGCGCATCCAGGTTCAGTTTCGTGATCGAGAGCGTGCACAGGACAGGGGGGCGGCAGTGGACGTGGACGGTGATATTGTGTTTGGACCGGGTGGTCGGCAGGCTGATATCCGGCTAGAGCCGCGCTTACGCCACACGGTCACGGATCAGCGCAGCGATACCCAACAGATGATCATGGCCGCTAGCGGCCGCGAAGCGATACTGCGAGTTGGTGAGCAAGTTCCGTACCTGGAATGGATAACGACCTACGCGTGGCACGGAGGGTACACCTCTTCCCGGGTCAACTGGCAGGATGTGGGGTCGTTCCTGGTCGTGACCCCAACCATCCTGCCGGACGGTAGTACCGTGCACATCCGGTTGACACCCGAGCTGCGCGGCCGGGTGGACCATCAACCGTATAGACAAACCTTCACGACATTGGCAACGGAGGTCTATGTGCTGGATGGGCAGACGATTCCCATTGGTGGCGCGGTCGATGATCAGGAATTTTATTCCCGTTTTCTGATCGGTATAGATCGTCAGGGAAGAACCCGGCAGCTGGAGATTGAATTAACACCACAAATCGTTCAGCCCGACGGTCGCGTTCGCTCCGGCACGGCCGGGAACTGATTGTTCAGGGCGTTGCGGATCAGTTCCTTGGTGTCGTCGGGGAAATCCTTGCGCAGCATCCATTCCAGGTAGCTGCGTTCACCTTGAACCAGCGCCCGCAGCGGTTGCCCCTGTTTCTGGCCGAAATTCAATACCAGCTCACCATTCAGCCAGCGGATTTTCCCGGTCGCGTCGGCCCAGGCCGGATCCCGCGGATTACAGAGTGCGTCCAGTTTCTCCAAGTCGCGCGGCAAATCTTCGTAGCGCTCCAGTTGTGCTTCCATGACGCGGACGGTCGCCTCGACATCCGCCAGGGCGCCGTGAGCGCCAGCGTGATCATCGTTGCAGTAGTACTGAAGCGCCGCCGCCAAGTCGCGCGGCTCCTTGAGGTGATAGATACGCTGCGCATCAAGCACGCGGCGGCCTTCCATGGAGAACGGGACCCCGGCCCGCTGGAATTCTGCCTGCAACAACGGGATATCGAAGCGCAGCACATTGAAGCCGGCCAAATCACAGTCCATCAAGCAAGCCGCCACTTCACCGGCGACGTCGCGGAAGGGTGGGGCATCTTTGACGTCATCGTCGGTAATCCCGTGCACCGCCGTAGCCTCCGCCGGAATGGGTTGCTCCGGATTCACGCGGAACGTCCGTGATGCGCGGCTGCCATCCGGGCGCAAGCAGACGATCGCCAAGTCGATGATCCGATCAGTGGTGCGGTTCAAGCCGGTGGATTCAATGTCGAAAACAGCTAAGGGTCGTTGCAGTATAGGTGTGATCATGAGCCCATCATAACGGGAATATGGTCTACGTTACAATGATCTTTCCCCCGGTTACCAGCCATTCTCATTAGGGCCGGGTTTGGGGATAGGGTCGGGACCTGTAAGGGCGTGCTGCCCAAATCGAAAAGACGCCTGCGGCGCGATCCCTCTACAAGCTCGGGATGACAAAACAAAGAGGAAAAGGTGGACCCCGTTCCGTCATTCCGAGCTTGTAGAGAAATCTCCATTTGGGTAACACGCCGTGTAAGGTCTAGCATGTTATTCCGACACATCGAAGGCGCATGGTGCGCCAAAGTGAAAGGAGTGCAATATGCAGAAATGGATTGTTTGGGTTGGTATAGTGGCTGTTGCGTTAGGGGCACAGGCCGGATCGCATGGCGAAAGTGTTCAGGCAGCATCATGGTCGCTGGATCCTGCTCATTCGTCAGTAGGATTTACGGTGCGACATCTGGGGATTGTACATGTACGTGGTCACTTCAATGAG
>SLLF01000220.1 GCA_007134175.1 Kiritimatiellia bacterium
CGCGCCAGCACGGCGCGCGGGCCGAGTAGCCGTAATTGCTGCGCGCGCTGTGTCAATCGGTTACGGAGAGCGGTCTGCTGCAGTTGCAGCAGATGGCGGGCGCGCAACTGCGCTTCATCAATCCGCTGCTGCCGTTCGCGCACGGCAGCCCGCAAGGCGGTGGCCAGGGTGCGTTGCTGTCCGGCCAGCGTTTGGCGGTGCTGCCGCAGCAGGTTGACGGGTTCACGGAAGACCCAGCTGCGCTGACAGTGTAGTAACCGGTTCTTGAGTTGCAGGTGCCGGGTGTCCAGCGCACGGGCCAGGCGACGGGCATGGTCATGCAGGATGGCGACCAGATCGGCTTGCGGCCGGATAACCAGCTCCGCCGCCGCTGATGGGGTGGCGGCCCGGACATCGGCGACAAAGTCGCTGATGGCGAAGTCTATTTCGTGGCCAACGGCGGAGATGATGGGCAGGCGCGAACGTGCAATGGCCCGGGCCACGACCTCTTCATTAAAGGCCCACAGATCTTCCAAGCTGCCGCCGCCACGGCCGACGATGATGACGTCCACATGGCCCCAATCGTTCAGTTGGTCGATTGCGGCAGCGATTTCGGCGGCGGCGTCTTCCCCTTGCACTTTTACCGGTGCAATGACCAGGTGGAGCGTAGGGAAGCGCCGGTCCAACACGTTGAGCATGTCGCGAATGGCGGCCCCCGTCGGCGACGTGACCAGGCCGATCCGCAGCGGCCAGGCCGGTAAGGATTTCTTCCGGGCGGCATCGAAAAGACCCTCGTCATCCAGCTTGCGCTTCAGCGCCTCGAAGGCGGCTTGCAGCGCCCCTTGGCCGGCGGCCTCGATTTGCTGCACGATGATTTGGTACTGGCCGCTGCGCTCGTAGACCGTAATTTGGCCGTATAGGCGGACTTTCAATCCGTCTTGCGGCGGGCAGGTCAAGTTGCGCTGGCGACCGCGAAACAGAGCGGCCTTGATCTGCGCACCGGCGTCCTTCAGCGTAAAATAACAGTGTCCCGAGGCCGGTCGGCTGAGATTGGATATTTCACCTTCCAGCCAGACCCAGCCCCACTCCTTCTCCAGCAAGCGCTTCAGTTCGCGGGTGAATTCGCTGACGCCGTAGACACGTGGGCCAGGGGGGGCGGCGGGATTCATGTCATGGGTTCCCGCACCCGGCTAATCTTCCGGGTGCGTCCGGTTTGGGGATGGATGTCGAACAGGACTCCTTCAAGCCAGACGTCTTCCGTGGCCACATCGAATTTGGTCGGCATGCCGGTTAGGAATCGCTGCAGGATTGGTTGCACTTCGCGGCCGAGGACCGAATCCTTGGCGCCGGTCATGCCGGCGTCGGTGATGTAGCCGGTACCGTTGGGCAGGATGCACTCGTCGGCCGTCGGCACGTGGGTGTGGGTGCCTACCACAGCGCTGACGCGCCCGTCGAGGTAGCGGCCGACAATGATTTTTTCCGAAGTGGCTTCCGCGTGCATATCCACCAAGCGCATGGAGGCGCGGGTGCCATGCTGCTGTAAAATCTGGTCGGCGACGCGCAGCGGACAATCCTGGGGCGGCATGAAAACCCGTCCAATCAAGTTCATCACCAGCAATGGACCAGCGGGCGTTTCAATCACGGTATAGCCGCGACCCGGACAGCCGGGTGCAAAGTTGGCTGGCCGCACGATGCGGTCATCGCGCTCCAGGTAGGGGGCCAAATCTTTTTGATCCCAGGTATGATCGCCCAAGGTGATGGCGTCGGCTCCTGCGGCGAATAATTCTTCCGCCAATGCCGGCGTAAGGCCGCGGCCACCGGCTGCGTTTTCGGCATTGACCACGATCACGTCGGCTTTGCCCTGCGCCTTATAGCGCGTAGCCCAGCGGGCAAAGCAGCGACGGCCCGGTCCGCCGACGATATCCCCGGCAAACAGCAGTTTCATTGGTTGCGCACCAGTTCAAAGAAACGGTCCTCGTACTCCTCGAACAGTCCGTATTGTTGCAGCTTCCGCCCGAGATCCTGGATCAAGCGCCGGTTGCCGGCGGCCGCTTGAAAATCAGCCTCAATGTCCTCGCGCTTGCGTTGTTCGCTTTGTTCCCGGTTGAGCGGCAACAAGTTGCGCTTTTGCATGTCGGCCACGTTAGCCATGACGGATTTCTGCATCACATCCACCATCAACTTCAGTAAGCAAACCTCCCAAGGTTGGTCCACCCCGACCACGACGGCACTGAGCGGGTCGCTCTGCTGCTTCAGTTGGTCCTGGATCTGGCCGACGACGATGGGCAGGCGCTCGTGCACGGTGTATTGCTTGGCCTCCGCCTTTTTTATCTGGAAGCCATAGCGCAGCAGGACCAGTTCCTCGGCGTTATCGCGCAGCCACTTCAAGTATTTTTCCGCTTCCGCACCAAACCCCTCGAGCGGGGACTGTTGCATGGAGTGGGGCGTAATAATTTGCGGGCGGAAGGCCTCGATGCGGCCTTCGCGCACGCGGACCTGCGTCACGTCATCCATGCCCTCGCTGAGCAAGTAGTAGTTGACCACCGTATTCCCGAACGTTTCCAAACGGCCGCTGGGAGGTTGAACCACTTCCGTGTTGTGCAGGGCGTACCAAAAATCGAATTCTTTTTTTTCCATTAGGACTCGCTATCTGTATTTTTTTTCACGATAGCACACAAAACCAGCGACAAAAGAAACTTTTTCCTGTAGGCAAATCCCCGATAGCTGTGTTATGGTTTACCGTCTTTGTGTTCAGTGGTGGATCGTGAGTGGTTAAAACGATGCGGAGCAAACAAGAAAATTGGTGTGCACGTCGCCGGGACTCCTATTTATTTGCCGGCAATGCAAGTTTCGTGGAGCAGTTGTACGACCGTTTCCTGAAAGATCCGGACAAGCTGGAACCTGCGTGGCGCGAATACTTTGCACAATTAACTAAGGGCGGAAACGGGCATCAGGAAGCGGATCATCGCGACATCCAGCGGATGTTGGTCGAGCGCGGTCGTGAGCCGGTGGTGCGCAGGTGTACGGGCGGGGCCGTGGCCGGTGTTTCCGCAGCAGCCTGGGCGGAAAAACAGGCGGCTGTCCTGCGTTTGATTCGTGCGTACCGGCTCTTCGGCCATCTGCGGGCGGACCTCAATCCCATCAAGCTGCGCCCGTTGCCACCGGTTCCCGACTTGGATCCCTATTTCCAGGGGTTGAGCGATAAAGATCAGCAGACGGTGTTCAGTACCGGGACCATGGTGGCGCCCTCGCAGCTGACGCTGGCCGAAATTGAGTCACGGTTACAACAGACCTATACCGGCCATATCGGGCTGGAATATATTCACATTTCGGATGTGGCCCAGCGGCGCTGGTTACAGGACCGGTTCGAGCGGGTACTGGGGCGGCGGGAATTCAACCACGACGAAAAGAAGCGTCTGTTGCAGCGATTGACCGCCGCGGAGGGGCTGGAAAACTACCTGCACGTCAAGTACGTGGGGCAGAAGCGGTTCTCGCTGGAAGGCGGTGAGTCGTTGGTCCCGATGATGGACACGCTGATCCACCAGGCGGATCATCATAACGTCCGTGAAATCGTCGTGGGCATGGCGCATCGGGGCCGCTTGAACATGCTGATCAATATCATGGGGAAAACGCCTGAATCACTATTCTCCATTTTCGAAGGCAAGACCGAGGGGGGCGAGGTAGACCTGCAAAGCGGGGACGTCAAGTACCACGAAGGGTTTTCGTCGGATTACGCCATGCCGCAAGGCGACATGCATCTGGCGCTGGCCTTCAATCCGTCGCATCTCGAGATTATCGACCCGGTGGTAGCCGGCGCGGTCCGTGCACGTTCCGATCGGCGCGAGGGGCACAACGAGGAGGTGCTGGCGGTGATGATCCACGGCGACGCCGCGTTATGGGGGCAGGGGGTGGTCTACGAGACCTTCAACCTGACCCAGACCCGGGCCTATTCGTCCGGCGGTATCGTGCATGTGGTCGTCAATAACCAGATTGGTTTCACGTTGAGCAACCCGCTCGATTACCGTTCCACCTTGTATTGTACCGACATCGGCAAGGTGGTGCAGGCCCCCATCTTCCATGTCAACGGCGACGACCCGGAAGCATGCGCGTTCGCGATGGAGATCGCGATGGATTTTCGGGCAACCTTCAACAAGGATGTGATCGTCGATATGATCTGTTACCGGCGTCACGGCCACAACGAGGCCGATGAGCCGGCCGCTACGCAGCCAATGATGTACGAGAGAATCCGGCAGCACCCTACCACGCGGGCGTCGTATGCGCAGCAGTTGGAGGCAGAAGGTGTGCTGACGGCCGCCGAGGCGGACCAGATGGCGGCGGCCTACCGGTCTTCGCTGGAAGCCGGCCAGGCGGTGGCTCCCTATGAACCCGCGCGGGAACCGTACCCGTTCTACTACCGGTGGGAACGCTATTTGGCGGCGCGCTGGAACGATCCGGCGGAAACGGCGGTGCCCACCGGGGAGCTGAAGCGATTGGGGATGCAGTTGACGACTCTTCCCAAGGGGTTCGTGCTCCATCCCCGTGTGCAGAAAATTATCGATGACCGGCGCAGGATGGCGTCCGGTGCGTTACCCCTTGATTGGGGGTGTGCCGAAACGCTGGCCTACGCCAGTTTGCTGGAACAAGGCTATCCGGTTCGCATTGCGGGGCAGGACAGCGGCCGCGGCACCTTCTTCCACCGCCACGCCGTGCTCCACAACCAGCAGGATGGCTCGTCCTATATCCCGTTGAAACATATCGCGCCGGATCAACCGATGTGTACCGTGGTCGACACGATCCTGTCGGAAGAAGCGGTGCTGGCGTTTGAGTACGGCTACTCCATGACGCTGCCGGAAACCCTGGTGGTGTGGGAGGCGCAATTTGGTGACTTTGTGAACGGGGCGCAGGTGGTCATCGATCAATTCCTGAGTTCGTCCGAGCAAAAATGGCGCAAACTGTGTGGCTTGGTATTGATGCTGCCGCATGGGTGGGAAGGGCAGGGGCCGGAACATACGTCTGCCCGTTTGGAACGCTTCCTGCAGTTGTGTGCGGAACACAACATGCAGGTCTGTACGCCGACCACGCCCGCCCAGATGTTCCACATGCTGCGGCGTGAGATCATCCGCGCCTATCGCAAGCCGCTGGTGATCATGAGTCCCAAGAGCATGTTGCGCCGCAAGTTGTCGTTCAGCCCGCTGACCAACCTGACCTCCGGTCATTTCCAAGTGGTTATGGGGGAGACCGATCCCTTGGATCCCGCGTTGGTGCAGCGGGTCGTCCTCTGTTGCGGCAAGGTCTATTACGACTTGCTTGAAGCGCGCCGGGAACGTGAAGAGGAACGGGTGGCCCTGATCCGGATCGAACAGCTTTACCCGTTCCCCAAGGATGAGCTGACCCGTGAGCTGCGTTGGTACCTTAACGCCGACGAGGTGGTTTGGGCGCAGGAAGAACCGATGAATCAAGGTGCCTGGTATGCGATCCAGCACGACCTGCGCGAATGTATGCGGCCGCATCAATCCCTCAGCTACGCCGGTCGCCGCCGCAGTGCCGCCCCGTCCGGCGGACACCACCAGAAACATGTGGAGCGCCAGCGGCGGCTGGTCGATGCCGCGTTGAATTTGGAAGAGACCGCACCCCGTCCGGTGCTGGTTTTTCATCCGTTGGAACCTAAATTGGAGCGAATAAGGAGATAAGGCATGCCCACCGAAGTGAAAGTTCCCCCGTTTCCCGAATCCGTCGAGGAGGGCACATTATCGGCCTGGCACAAACAGGCTG
This sequence comes from Kiritimatiellia bacterium, assembly GCA_007134175.1. GTDB lineage: Bacteria > Verrucomicrobiota > Kiritimatiellia > SLAD01 > SLAD01 > SLLF01. The sequence continues at coordinate 5,752 of SLLF01000220.1, forward strand.
GCGACACCGTCGCGCGTGATGAGAAGATTGCCGACATTGAGACCGACAAGATTGTGTTGGAGGTAACCGCCCCGGAAGCGGGCGTGCTGGGTGCGCTCCAGGTAGAGGCCGGGGCGACGGTGAAAGCGGGTGCCGTGATCGCCACCATCGGCGCAGCGGGGAAGAAGGGAGGTCGCGGGGCGGCGGACAAGGAAGAGAACCCACCGTCCGCTAAGGTGCCAGCCGAAGATTCTGCCGACAAGACCAACGCGTCAAAAGCGGGCAGGGAAAAGTCTTCAGACGATGAGGCTCAGTCAAGTGTGACCGACAAAGCCGGTTCCCGCGCCGAGCCGAAAGCAGCGGACGATACGCCGCCGGTTCTAAGTCCGGCCGTGCGCCGGTTGGTGGCGGAGCACGATCTGGATCCCGGCGCCATCGAGGGCAGTGGCCGCGGAGGCCGCCTCACCAAGGGCGATGTGCTGGTCTATCTGGAAACCCGCGGGGAAGAAGCCGGCGCCGATGACGACGGTGACACGGCCGCTGCGAAAATGCCTGACGTGCGTGGGGCCGAACCGATGGCTGACGAATGGGAGCCGCGGCCGGAGGCGGGTGATGCCGATACGCCGGTGGCCGCCGCTGCGCCGGACTGGGACGAGGAGCGCCCGGAGAAGCGGGTGCCCATGACGCGCATACGCCAGCGGATCGCGGAGCGGCTGGTGGCCGCGCAACAGGAGGCGGCATTGCTGACCACCTTCAATGAAGTGAACATGAAACCCGTGATGGATTTGCGGGCGCGCTACAAGGCGGATTTCGAGAAGACCTATGGCGTTAAACTCGGATTCATGTCTTTTTTCGTCAAAGCGGCTGTTGCAGCACTTAAAAAATTCCCGGTGGTTAACGCGACCTTGGATGACGGCGACATCGTTTATCACGGCTACTACGATATTGGTGTGGCCGTCAGTACTGAGCGGGGACTGGTGGTGCCGGTGTTGCGTGATGTTGACCAGTTGTCCTTCGCCCAAATCGAACAGGCGATTCTGGACTACGCCGGCCGGGCGCGCGAGGGAAAACTGGAGATGGCCGATCTGACCGGTGGCACGTTTACCATCACCAACGGCGGCATTTTCGGATCCTTGCTTTCCACCCCGATTATCAATCCGCCGCAAAGCGGTATACTCGGTATGCACACGATACAGGATCGTCCTGTGGCGGTGGATGGACAAGTGGTTGTCCGACCCATGATGTATATCGCACTGACCTATGATCACCGCCTGATCGACGGGCGCGACGCGGTGCAGTTTCTGGTGGAAATTAAAACGGTTTTAGAAGACCCCGCCAAGGTGTTGCTGGCGGTTTAACTTAAGGAGGCGAAGATGAAGGAATTTGATGTAGTGGTGATTGGAGGCGGGCCGGCCGGCTACGTGGCTGCGATCCGGGCCGGGCAGTTGGGATTAAAGACGGCACTGGTCGATGCCTATATCGGCAAGGAAGGAAAGCCTAGCCTCGGCGGCACCTGTTTGAACGCCGGTTGCATTCCGTCCAAGGCGCTGTTGGATTCCTCGGAACATTACGACCGGATCCGGCACAAATATGCGGCGCATGGGATCAACGCCAAGGATGTGGAATTGGACGTTGGCCGGATGATCGCCCGTAAGGATCAGATCGTGAAGACCTTGACCCAAGGGGTTGCAGGCTTGCTGAAAAAGAACAAGGTCACCTGGTTGCCCGGTTACGGTCGGCTGGAATTGGGCCGGCAGGTATCCGTGACCCCGCATGATGCGGACGGCGATCCGGAGCGGATCAAGGCTGGCCACATCATTATTGCCACCGGTTCCGTGCCGCGCGAATTGCCCGCGATCGCCGTCGATCATGAACGCGTGGTGGATTCCACCAGTGCCTTGAACTTCAATGAAGTGCCGCGCCGCCTCGGCGTAATCGGCGCCGGCGTGATCGGGTTGGAGCTGGGCTCAGTCTGGAGCCGGTTGGGGGCCGAGGTGGTGGTCCTGGAGGCGCTCGACGATTTTCTGCCCGTGACCGACCCTGAAATTGCCCAGGCGGCCCTGAAGGAGTTCAAGCGACAAGGCCTTGCTATTCATCTGGGCGCCCGCGTGCAGTCGGCAGAAGTCGACGATCAGGTGGTAAAGCTGACTTATGAAGATGACAACGGGACCCACGATTTGGAAATCGACCAGCTCGTGGTCGCGGTGGGGCGTAAGCCCCATACCGATGGTCTGAACGCCGAGGAAGTGGCGCTGCTGATTGACGAGAGCGGATACATTCACGTCGATGCACATTGCCGCACCAACATCCCGGATATTTATGCGATTGGCGATGTGGTGCGCGGACCGATGTTGGCGCACAAAGGGTCGGAAGAGGGGGTCATGGTGGCCGAACGCATTGCAGGGCTCTCCAGCGAGGTGAATTATGACACCATACCCTGGGTGATCTATACCTGGCCGGAAATAGCCTGGGTCGGCCAGACGGAGAGTGCGTTGAAGCAGGCCGGTCGCGAAGTGCGGTCCGGTTCCTTCCCGTTACGCGCCAGTGGACGGGCCGTGGCGATGGATGAGACGGTTGGCATGGTCAAAGTCATTGCCGACGCCGCCAGCGACGAGATCCTAGGCGTGCATATTTTCGGCGCAGCGGCGTCGGAAATGATTGCCGAGGCCGTGGTGGCTATGGAGTACCGGGCCAGTGCCGAGGATTTGGCCTGTATCGTCCACGCCCATCCCACGGTTTCGGAAGCGGTTCACGAGGCTGCCTTGGCCGTGCATGGCCGCGCGATCCATATCTGAGGAGACCACGATGGAATGCATGCAATCGGTCGAGTGGCAAGCGCTGCAAGCTCACTTTGAATCCATTCGGAACGTGCATCTGCGTGATTGGTTCGCCGAAGATCCCGAGCGTGCCGGCCGCTACACGCTGGAAGTGGACGGGCTGCTGCTCGATTATTCCAAGAACCGGATTGCGGATGAAACACTTGACCTCTTGACCGCGTTGGCCGAGCGGGCCGGTGTGGCGGCGGTCCGGGACGCGATGTTCGCCGGCGAGCGTGTCAATACGACCGAGCAGCGTCCGGTATTGCATGTGGCGCTGCGGAATCGCGGGGGTACCCCGATCAAGGTGGACGGCAAGGACGTCATGCCGGATATTGAAGGGGTATTGCAGCGGATGGCCGCTTTTGCCAGTGCCGTGCGTAGCGGAGAGTGGAAGGGCTACACGGGCCGACCGGTACGCAACGTGGTTAACATCGGGATTGGGGGGTCGGATCTGGGCCCGGCCATGGCCTACGAGGCGCTGAAACCCTATAGCCAGCGGTCGTTGACCGTGCGCTTTGTCTCCAACGTGGACGGTACGCACTTGGCCGAAGCTCTGCGCGATCTGGATCCGGCGGAGACGCTCTTTATTGTGGCCTCCAAGACCTTTATTACCCAGGAAACCTTGACCAACGCCCGTAGCGCACGTGACTGGCTGCTGCGGACGCTACAGGACGACGCGGCCGTGGCCCGCCATTTTGTTGCGGTCTCCACTAATGCCGAACGGGTGGCGGAATTCGGGATTGATACCGGCAATATGTTTGAATTCTGGGATTGGATAGGGGGACGCTACTCCTTGTGTTCCGCTATCGGATTGGCCCTGATGGTGGCAATTGGGGATACGCACTTTGGCGCGATGCTGGATGGTTTTCACGCCATGGACCGCCATTTTGCCACCGCCCCGCTGGAACAGAACATGCCGGTTCTGCTGGCGCTGCTGGGTATCTGGTACAATAATTTCTTCGGGGTGGAAAGTCATGCCCTGCTGCCCTATGACCAGTATCTTGCCCGTTTCCCCGCCTACCTCCAGCAATGCGATATGGAAAGCAACGGCAAGTCGATCGACAAGCAGGGGCGACCGGTTACCGGTCAGACCGGGCCCCTCGTCTGGGGGGAACCGGGCACCAACGGACAGCACGCCTTCTACCAGTTGCTGCATCAAGGGACCAAATGGGTGCCCTGCGATTTCATCGGATTTGCCCGGTCACAGAATCCGGTTGGTGATCATCAGGACAAGCTCATGGCCAATTTTTTCGCGCAGACCGAAGCGCTCGCCTTCGGCAAGTCGCTGGAGGATGTGTTGGCGGAAGGGGTGGACCCCGAGCTGGCTCCGCACCGCACTTTCGAGGGGAACCGGCCGAGCAACACCCTGTTGGCGGCTCACCTGACCCCGTTTGTATTGGGGCAATTGATTGCCCTCTATGAGCACAAAGTCTTTGTGCAAGGGGTGATCTGGGGCGTCAATTCCTTTGATCAGTGGGGGGTTGAATTGGGCAAGGTCTTGGCCGGACGGATACTGGACGAGCTGACGGCCAACGAAGAGCCGGTGCTGGACCATGACGGCTCCACCAACCAGCTCATCCGCCGCTACCGCGCGTGGCGATAAGAATCCCCCTGCAGTCGTTGAAGGTTGACCTTTCCCGTGGGGGTCAGGGTCGCCGCACGTGGAACGAGTAGAAGCGGTTGATGCTGCCGTACCCGATAATCCCGGCGTGAATGCGATCGGGCAGGGACGACTCATGGTAGGCAAACAAGTTTTCCCCGTCCACTTGAACCGCTATGGTTTTCCCCTCAACGGCCGGCCCCCCGGCATGGTGGCGTGTGTTTTCGATGCGGACCGTTAGGAAAATACAGAAATAGCTATTGCCATACTGGCGGCGACCATCCAGGACCTTCCCTGCAACAATTAGTTCGGAGAACCGCACGCCCGTGTCCCTACACCCAGATGGCATCAGGGCAAACGTATACGATTTAAATGTGTTTGACCTGCAGGCGGCACTCGCATGGCTTGACTTTACTGCCCGCTTTTGAGACGGTGCCCTCGTGAGTGTTACGGGCGGGGGGTGTGGTGAGCCGGGTGGGGCTCGAACCCACGACCACAGGCTTAAAAGGCCCGTGCTCTACCAACTGAGCTACCGGCCCCCCATGAACGACGACGATGGCAATCTCGCCGAGTGACGGGGATCAGGCTACGTAAGACGGGGTTTGCTGTCAAACCAATTGCGGTAAGAAAAGAATAGGGTTAGCGCCACGGGAACAATCAATCATGACGACTAGCATGCCCCACAACCCGATCACCATGGCCACGCGCATTACGATCGCGCGCATTCTCGGGATTCCACTGTTTGTCCTCATGTTGATCTACTATAAGATCAGCCTGGCGACGGGGGAGCCGGTGGATGCCTATCGTTATGTCGCGCTAGGGTTGTTTGTGTTGATTGCCCTTACCGATGCGGTGGATGGCTATCTGGCGCGTACCCGCGACGAGGAAACACGGCTGGGGGCCATTCTGGACCCGCTGGCGGATAAAGCGTTGTTGCTGTCGGCCATCATCCTGCTGACCCATCCGGCCTTGGAAGCGCTGCAACCCCAGTTCCCGATCTGGTTTACCTTGCTCATCATCAGTCGCGATGCTGTTTTGCTCAGCGGCTCCTATATCATTCACACGACGGTGGGGCACGTCGAGGTGCGCCCGCGCTTGAGCGGCAAGTTTGCGACCTTTCTGCAGATGGCAGCCATCCTGGCCGCGCTGATCCCGCTGCCGGTGGTGGTCTTTCTCTGGATCGTCGGAGCGGCGGCGGTCTTCACGCTGATCTCCTGGCTGCAGTATATCGTCGACGGGATACGCCAACTGGAACGGCACGAGGCCCACTAGGTGGATGCCTTCAGTCCCAATTCCGCGCCGCAGGTGCCCCGTGCGGTCGCGCTGGTCGGTCGTCCTAATGTAGGAAAATCCGCCCTGTTCAACCGGTTGGTGGGTCGGCGGCTCTCCATTGTGCACGAGGAGAGCGGCGTGACGCGCGACCGGGTGACGGCGGAGGCACGGTGGCAGGGATCGCGTTTCGAGGTGATCGACACGGGGGGGCTGCAGCCATTGCCGCAGGCGACCACTACACCTGATCGAATCACCGAGGGGATCACCCAGCAAGTGGAAACGGCGATCGCGGAAGCAGCGGTTATACTGTTGGTGGTGGATATCACGGCCGGTCTTCAATCGCTTGATCATGCGGTGGCAGATCGTCTGCGCCTGACGGAGCGCCCCGTCCACGTATTGGCCAACAAGGCAGACCACGCGGGACTGGACAGCTTGAGCGCGGATTTTGCCGCGCTGGGCTTTCCGGTGCATCCCGTATCCGCCCTGCACAATCGCGGGATAGCGGACGTGTGCCAGGCGGTGGTGCCCGTGTTGCCGCAGGTCGTGCTGGACGCCGCTGCGCCGCCCTTGCAAGTCGCCATCGTGGGCCGTCCCAATGTCGGCAAGTCTTCCTATATCAATCGATTGTTGCGCAGTGATCGGGTTATCGTTTCGGCGGTGCCGGGCACGACCCGCGACAGTATCGCCATTCCCTTTGCGATCGGCCATGGCCCGCAAGCGCGCGCCTACACGTTGATCGACACGGCTGGACTGCGACGCAAAGGAAAGATCAAGGATACGGTTGAACGGTTCAGCTTGATGCGTACGGAGAAGAGCATCGCGCGGGCCGATGTGGTGTTGATGTTACTGGATGCCCGCCAGGGGCCCACTGCTATGGACAAACAAATTGCCGCGCGCGTGATCGAGGCCCGGCGCGGCATGGTGATCGGGGTGAACAAATGGGATCTGGCGCAAGACGGAGGCGTGACGCAGCGGGCCTACACGCGCGCGTTGGCGGACGCCCTGCCGTTTCTGGGGTTTGTGCCGGTGGTCTACCTATCGGCCCAATCCGGTTACAATGTCCGGTGCAGTATCGACGTGATCGACCGGGTGGCGGCGCAGATCGACACCCGGCTGGGCACGGGCGTGTTGAACCGGGTGTTGCAGGAGGCGTTTGCACGGCGGCCACCACCACTAAAGGGCGGACGTCGCTTCAAATGCTACTACGCCACCCAGGTGAGTACGCGGCCGATCAGCATCCGTTGCTTCGTAAACGCCCCCCGCTTGTTGCCCGAACCATACCGCCACTATTTGGTACGGGTACTGCGCGAGGCGTTCGGGTTGGAAGGGGCCCCGATTGACCTGCAACTGAGGGGCAAGCCCGGGCTGCGGGCCACTGGCGCGGCATTCTCCCGTAACGAATAATGAACACGAATCGCATATGGCTGTCTCAACTCGCGAGGAGGATTCGTGTGTCGTTCCAGGCGGCGGCAACCGTTTTGATGGTTGGCTGTTGAGGGATCGGTTGCGCGGTGTGCGGGGCAAGCGCTTGGTTCGTGCCGGGCGTGTAACAACAAACAGAGAAAGGCGTTACCATGAGGTTATTTATCGAGACGTTGATTCATTTACTGGAAGAGCAGCGGATGTCCCAGACCGAACTGGTCGACCGTTGTAACAAGAACGGAGCGAAGGACGGGCTGCAGATTTCAAAAGGTGCGGTCAGTAATTACAAGCAGGGCCGTTTCCCCGAACCGTCCTATGCGGCGTTACTGATCCGCAACGCGTCCAGGGATCCCGTCAAGCGCAACGAGCTTACCGCCGCCTACTTACGGGATATCCAGGAGGAGCTGGGCGTGGGCCACGGGGAAATCGATGTAGTGAATTTGCGGACGAAAAAGGTCAACGAGTTGCAAGCACTGCCTGAAATTCTGAGAAAACAGTTGGCTGTGCTGGGCCAGGCTGCGGTCAAGGTGGGGGAATTCCGGCATATGGTGGACAAACTCAGCAAATTGGCGAAGTACCACCTCAACCCGCCGGCTCCCAAGGTCCCGGTGCGGGGCTTGCGAAAGTCAAGCCGACGCAAAAGGGGCTGAACGCACCCTGGCAGTCATTTGTATTAAGGCCTGCCACGCCCTAACGGGCGCGGCTACTGCTCTTCACCGGTGCGCAAATTCATCGGTAGCCGCAGCCGTTGGGCGGTGGACATTACCGCTGGCGAGCGCTGAAGAGGCCACAATGAGAATAGCTGATGGCTGCGCCCCGACACTTGACGCTGCCGCGGCGCTCTGGCACGCTGAGGCCATGAAACCACGGCAAGCGGAAATTAACCGGGATACCACCGAAACCCGCATCCAGGGCAAGCTGGTGTTGGACGGGGAGGGGATGTACGACATAGAGACGGGTATCCCTTTTTTCAACCACATGCTGGAGCTTTTAACCAAGCATGCGCTCTTTGATTGCACGCTGCGGGCGGCAGGCGATCTGGACGTAGACTACCACCATACGGTGGAAGATACGGGCTTGGTGCTGGGCAAGGCTCTCGCGAAAGCGCTGGGCGACCGCCGCGGCATCGCCCGCTATGGATATAGCTTACTGCCAATGGACGATGCCCTGGCCCAGGTCGCAGTGGATCTGGGCGGACGCCCGTTTCTGGTCTATAAAATCGCTAATCGTAAACGTAAAATACGCGATTTTGACCTGCATATCCTGGAACATTTCTTCCGCTCCTTCTGCGATCAGGCCCGGATCAACCTGCACATCGTGCAACCGTACGGCGACGATGTGCACCACGCCTATGAAGCGGTCTTCAAGGGTGTGGCCCGCGCGTTGTACATGGCTTGCGCCCGTGACCCGCGTGTGAAAGGGGTCCCGTCCAGCAAGGAACTGATCGAAGGTTGAAGATCGGCATCATAGACTACGGCATGGGCAATTTGGGCAGCGTGGTCAACGCCTGCCGCTTCCTGCAATTACCGGCCGCTATTGTGCATGATCCGCTGGCCTTGGACGATTGCACGGCGGTTATCCTGCCGGGCGTGGGTGCCTTTGGCGATTGCATGGCCCACTTGCAGGACCACGGTTTTGTCGAGCCGTTGCGCGCTTGGATTGCGGACGACCGGCCGTTTCTGGGGATTTGCCTGGGCTTGCAGGTGTTGTTCAGCGGCAGCGAGGAGTCGCCGGGCGTGGAAGGCTTGGCGATCTTCCCCGAAAGGGTGTGCCGTTTCCAGCTGCCGTCAGAATATAAAGTACCGCACATCGGCTGGAGCCGCGTCCATCAAGCACAGCCCGATTGCCCGCTGTTTGCCGGGGTGCCGGACGATAGTTACTTCTACTTTGTCCACTCCTACTGTGCCGCGCCGCAGCTCGATCATAGCGCGGGCGTGACCCGGTACGGGACGGACTTTACGGCCGCCTGCTGGCGCGGGGAATTGATGGCGGTGCAATTCCACCCGGAAAAAAGTCAGCGCCATGGTCTACGGATGTTGCACAATTTTGCCCATCGCTTGAAAACAGGAGAACCGCCCGATGGCCTTGACGATTCTGCCGGCAATTGATCTGAAAGATGGAGAATGCGTTCGCTTACAACAGGGGCGGGCCGACGCGGTTACCGTGTATGGCGCTGATCCGGTTGAAATGGCACGACACTGGCAAGCCGAGGGTGGTGACTATCTGCATGTGGTCGATTTGGACGGTGCCTTTGCGGGTGTACCGAAACATACGGCCATCATCCGCCGCATTGTACAGGCCGTTGATATTCCCGTGGAGGTAGGCGGCGGCTTGCGCACCACGGCGGCCTTGGACGAGCTGCTGGCCACCGGGGCGGACCGGGTAATCGTGGGGACCCGTGCCTGCGACGAACCGGCGGTGTTGCAGGATTGGGTCCAGCGGTTCGGTTCACGGTTGGCCGTTGGGATCGATGCCCGTGATGGGCACGTTCAGACAAAAGGTTGGACCGAGACCTCAACCACGCGCGCGGTCGATTTGGCCGCGCAGATGCAGGCCTGGGGCGTGGCGACCATCATCTATACCGACACCGCCCGCGACGGTATGTTGCACGGCGTCAATGCGGCGGCGTTGAAGGAAATGTGCGCGGCTGTCACGCAGACGCAGGTCATTGCCTCGGGTGGCGTGAGTTCCGTGACCGACATCCGTGACTTGGCGGCACTGCAGCAACCCAACCTGGCAGGTGCCATTGTCGGCAAGGCCTTATACGAAAAACAGGTGACCATCAGCGCCTTGAAGGAAGCGACATGAATCTCGATTATCAGGAAACGACCCTCGACAACGGCGTACGCGTCCTGACGGCGCACATGCCGCAGGTCTTCAGCGCCGCCTGCGGCGTATGGGTCGGCGTGGGCGGTCGTTATGAGGGTAAGCGCCAGTCGGGCACGAGCCACTTTATCGAGCATCTGTTGTTCAAGGGAACCGCCAAACGTTCGGCGCGCGCCATTTCCCAGGCCATCGAAGGGAGGGGGGGCTATTTCAACGCCTTTACCCAGGAGGAATCGACCTGCTACTACGCCCGTATTGGCGCGCCGCACATCTGGAAGGCCGTTGATATCCTGACCGATATGTATCGCGCGCCGCGCCTGGCACCGGCGGATGTGGACCGCGAGCGCGGGGTAATTATCGAAGAGATTATGATGTACCGGGACCAGCCTAGCCAGTTGGTCCAAGACCATTTGGGCGAGCTGCTTTGGCCGGGGCACCCGTTGGGGCGTCCGTTAATCGGCACGCCGCAGAACATTGCCCGCATGACCCGCGACGAGATCATCGCCTTCAAGGCGCGCAAATATGTCGGGGCCAATACCCGGGTGGCTATTGCAGGCCGCGTGGAACACGCGGCCTGCGTCGATGCCGTGGGCCAAGCGTTGCAGGATTTGCCGCGCGGCCCCGCGCCGCGTTGCCGTAAAGTCGCGGACGACTTGTCGCCCGTCCCCTGCCTGGTGCAGCAGAAGGAAATTGAGCAGACGCATCTGGCCATGGGGTTCCGTTGTTTTGGCCGACACGATACGCGCCGCTTCACCGGGAAATTGCTGAGCGTGCTGCTGGGCGAAAACATGAGCTCGCGCCTGTTCCAGGTGGTACGCGAGAAGAACGGGTTGGCCTATTCCGTTCATAGCGGCTTGCATCTGTTTGATGAAACAGGAGCCCTGATCATCAGTGCCGGACTTGAACGAGCCCGCACCGGCAAAGCGTTGCAATTGATCACGGGGGAGCTCGGTCGGCTTGCCACCCGTCCGGTGGGTGCGCGTGAATTGAAGCGGGCCAAGGATTACGCGATTGGACAACTGCAGATCGGTCTCGAAAGCACCATCAACCAGATGATGTGGATCGGGGAAAACAACATTTCATTTGGCCGGTTGATTCAGCCGGAGACGGTCATACATGAGCTGCAAGCGGTCACGGCGGAAGATATTCAGCGCCTGGCGGCAAGCTGGTTCCGGCGCAAGCAGGCCAGTGTGGCGCTGATTACCCCCAATCCCGCTGACCGGCAACAAAAGGAAATTGAGAGCGCCCTACGCAACCTCCCGGCATAACCGGCTGCGGGTTGGTGATGTGAAAAGGAGATTGAGTAGCTCGCGTGGACGGATCCCCGTTCACAGGATTGCTGCAATGATTGACCGCCCCCGGAAACGAAACGGCATCCATGAACGTACAACCCGTAAGATCCAGAATAGGGGTATCCCCGATTGACGCGCCGCGGAGGGGATGGCTAGGCTGCCTGTTGAATATGCAGCTTTCGCGCACCGCAACGGTAACAGGGGAGGAAGACGAATGAAACCGATCATGACCCGCAGGGAAATGCTTAAAGTATCGTTGGCCACCGCCGCCGGAGTCTCGCTGGGGAACAGATTGGGGTTAGGCCAGTTGTCTCAACTCTACGCTGCGACCAACCCGTTGAATCCGATGCCCACCAGAAAGCTGGGGAAAACCGGATTCGAGGTGCCCCTGTTCAGCCTTGGCGGCCAGTCCACCATTGAACAGCCCGGCAAACAGGACGAAGCGGTCGCCATCATTCACCGGGCCCTTGACTATGGTGTGAAGTTCATTGACACCGCGTCGATCTACGGGCGGGGCATTAGCGAAACCTATATCGGCGAGGTAATGAAGGAGCGCCGGGATGAAGTATTCCTGGCGACGAAAAGCCGCGACTACACGTACGATGGAACCATGCGCGTGATAGAGGAGAGCTTGCGAAGATTGCAGACCGATTGGATTGATCTGTACCAACATCACAATGTGTCTTCCGGCGACGGCTTGCGGCAGGTCCTTGGTCCGAATGGTGCGCTAAAGGCGTTTAATGAACTCCATGAACA
>SLLF01000080.1 GCA_007134175.1 Kiritimatiellia bacterium
GACGATAATCCGTGCCGGCCGCCAACTTTTCCTCGAAAACCACGTGTACCAGATTCTCCCCCCGGTCAAGGTCATGCTGATGTCCGTCGCCGACGCGCGCGTCATAGATGGCCAGGTACGTCACGCCGGCATCATCCCGGTCCGTCGCAATCAACACCTTGTAACCTGGCTCACCGCTGCCTTCCGGTTCCCCGACCGGATCCAGCGTACCCGAATAGGCCAACTGGTTCTGCCGCAAAAGCACGGCCAGGCTCCCGCCGTTCGACCCGCCCACGGCTGTCCCGGTATTGAACCGGATAGCCCCCTGCAAGTCGGCGATCTGATCCGTTGCGCCCGTCGGCTGATAAATCAAGCCGGTCCGACGGTACATGCGCAGCGCGTTGCGTCCATCGGAACCAATATCGGGCTGGATTTGCGGGACATCCCCCGTCCCTACCAAGGTCCAACCATCCGGAATACCGGACAGGGGCTCGGCAAACGGCTCACTCAGCGTATACGGCTCCGATGCCCTCGCCGTGTCCAGGCCCCAGAAAAAGCATGCCATCGCGATGATCGCGACCAAGCTCCCGCCTTGATATTTCGCCGGCCAACAACTCATTTTTCTCTACTCCTCGTCGCCCACCACCAGGTAGTAGTTTGCACGCTGGGGGGCTTCCTCTAAAGCGGTCCATGTGTTAGTGCCCTGCTCGTGGGCCACCACGCCAGGCACGGTCACCCCGGCGGCAGGGTCAGCGAGGTCCTCTGTGGAAACGCCCCGCACGGATCCGGCAGCCGGCCCTGTGCTCAGCCACCTCACAAAGGGTCTGCGCTGCTCGTCCAGACCGGTTTCAATGATCTTGAACGGGATGTTCAAGTTTTCCTGGTTCAGCAAATACCCGGCATAAACGGTCAGCGCATCCCCGTCGCTGTAGTCCCGTGCATGCGCCCACCACAAAGGCGTACGCTCATCGCCCGACCAAATTTCCTCGGCAAAGTGCACTTGGTTTTGGATATCCTGCGCCACGCTCTCCACCGTCCAGACATATTGTGTCGCACCCGTGGCCGCCGGAATCGATAAACCATCGGAGTGAAGTGCATCAATCACATGCCAGTCATCCGCCGTATAGGTAATGGAAACCGGTTGCCCCTGCTGCACTTCGATTTCCCGGGACGCAAACGGCTCGGTGACACCAACCCCGGGGGGATCCATACTTCCGCCAGGACCCAGTACCGTGCGAATATGACGCGTAAGCGGTCCGTACGCCGGCTCGCTGTCCGTCAGTACCAATTCATCCAGCCAGGCACTACCTCGAAAGCGAACGGATGATAAACGGCGCTCCGAGAAGCGCGCCACCTGAGCCGTGTGATGTACAAAGCGAAACCACGATCCGCCCGCATAATCCTCCATGGCCGCGGACGGTTCGGCATACCCCTCGGTGTCGTGTGACAAGGCCTTTCCGTCGAATCGGACTTGAAAAAATGGATACACTTCATCCCCGCCCTCGGCCACAACGCGGGCCAAGTCAAAATATACTGTCATGCGGTACCACCGCTCCAGCTTAATAGACTCGGACAAAACGGTATGCGCCTTGGCATCACCTCTTGAACCGCCATGATACAATACCAGATGGGCCTCGTCATTCAGGTACAACGCCAGTTTGACCTCCTCATCCGCCTCGTCAATCGGGCTGACGGTGGTAAACGGCTCGAACCGGATCACCCCATCAAAGTACAGGCGGGGGTGCACCGCATTTGGCAGCGCCCACTGCACTCCCGTCCAATCGCCACGCGTATGCAGCCGCAAGACCTGTTCCTGACGACTCTCCGGCAGCGGCCTGACACCGTCATACGTGTAGGAATGTGCCCGGACCCGGGAATCATCCAGCGGCCCGGCGATCCAATCCGTCAACGCGTCTACCGACGCGTCGACAGGTGCGTCTTCGAAGTCTTCTTCATAGGGGAGTTCGAGCGGGGTCCGCTGGAGGTGCAACTCCTGCACATCCGGCAGGAGACCCGTCACCGTGTCTGAGGTGCCATCCGGCCAGTTCACCTCCAGGCTCACCGGCCCGTCGTACCATCCCAAGCCGAAATGTAGCGCCAGGTCGTTCTGATTGCCTTGGCCCGTACCCGCCTCCACTTGGCGAACCAATACGGTATCCCCCATATGGACCCGCGCCTGCGCACCGATGGCCGATCGATTCACATGGTATCCATCCCCCTTCAGATAGACTTTAAGAAAGCGGTTGCCGGTCCCCTTATTGACAAACAGACGGCCCGCCGTCAGCAAATCCAATTGACCATTGCGGTTAAAATCGGCCACAGCGGCCTGGTACGTGTCCTGCAGGGGCGGCAGCGCAGCAGCGGTGGTTACATCAAGGAAACGAAAACCGCCCAAATTACGGAATAAGGCCGGGTAGTCACCGGAATAGACCGTTGTGAAATAGAGGTCCAGCTTGCCATCGTTATTGAAATCGCCGGCCACCGGAGAGGCATAGGATTCTTGCCAGTACACACCGCCCGTTCCCATGTCCTCAAAACGAAATCCCCCTGCGGGTCCTTTGTTGCGGAGAAATCTGGATTCCGGTTGGCCCGGGTGGGAAAAGTTGCCGACGAACAGATCAAAGTGCCCGTTTCCGTTGAAATCCCCCCACACCGATCCGATCGTGTGCGCACTGCCGTAGGTTGCCGTTTTGCTGCCGCCACCGTGTGCTTCGTAATCACCGGCCACATCGGTAAAGCCGCCATGGCCATCATTTAACCACAACCGATTCTGCATCAGGCGGTAATTGGACACATAGACATCCACGGCGCCATCCTCATTGAAATCGCAGGCCGTCACCCCCCGCGCCCGGTAGACGGTCTCGCTCCAGCCAATTTCAAAGTTTTGCCCGTCCAAATTAATCAACAGGATATCAGGGAACGTAATCTGATCGCTCCATACTTCATAGCCGCCAATGTAAATGTCGACGAAGCCGTTACCGGTGAAATCCGCCGCCGCCGCGCCGCGTGACACATATCCTTCAGGCAGGGGCGGCATGGGGATTTCCTCCACGCCGGTGCCCTTTACGTTTCGGTACATGCGCCCGGTAGTGTACGAAAATAGGTCCACCCACCCATCGTTGTCGAAATCCGCTGCCACGACCCGGTCAAGCCCCGTGACCAACTGCGTAAACCCTTCCCCTTCGTGGTTGATCCAGATTCGCCCGTTCACCACCAGATCGGGCCAACCATTGTTGTTGAAATCAACCCAGCTAGCCGGATGGTTGCCGGGGATGCTGCCAAACAACTCCTCGGTCCGGTCCACAAACGCGATACCACCCGCCACGGTGGGTTCGGGATCAATCAACAGGTCACTGATATAGGCATATTTAGTGTTCGCATCCGAATGCCCCATCACGCCGAAATAGCCTGCATGGGTATAGACCGCGTTTTGCAGGGCGGTGGTGGCCAGCAGCTCCGGCTCCTCCCCGATCGTCCAAAGTGAAGCCGTGATGGTCTTGCCAAAGGCCGTGAACTCAAACCGATAATCGGTATTGTCGTCAATCAGCGCCGCATCAATGGGCTGTAGCGATCCATGGTGGCGGTTGACGTTGTCCTCGGTCATTAACGTTGAATTATTCTGGCCGCCGAACACGCCGATGAACGGATAGCGCTCATGACGCTCCAGTCCGAAGATGATCTTGTAACCGGGTTCCCCGTTGGTCCCCGGCACGCTTACGCTGGGATCGATCGCACCACTCTCCGCCATGCGATTGAAGCGGATCATGAAGCCGACCCCACCCAGGTGCCCGCCGTCGAAGAGGGCACCGGAATTGATCACCATGCTACCCTGCATATTGGCGAAGAGATCCGCAGCAGGGTCGGCCCCCCCCGACGGCTCATAGAAAAGATACGTTTGCCGGCCCACCCGCAGCGCAGCCCGACCATCCATGCCCACCTCATCCTCGCGAATGGTCGGTGCCGTACGTCCCAAATCCACCCACGTCCACAGGGCCGGCCGACCACCGACCGGCGCGGTAAATGGCTCATCAAGGACCAGACCGGCACCGGCTGATACCGCCCCAGCAACAAGCGCTACCATCAGCCGTATGCAGGCGATCGCCGGAAAATGAACAACCCGGGTCATGGGTAAGGCCAGCGGGCTCAACCCTCCATTTGCCCAGGCATGGACCGCCTGTCAAGCGACCAATAGCCCGCCCCCCGGATGAAAAGGAAGATGGAGCCGATCAGCATGGACAAATCGGTACGCGATTCATGCAGCATGCTGAAAAGGCCGTACTGCGGCAAATCGCGCAGACTAAGCCCCCAAAATCCGGTACCCAACAAGATGGGCAGCTTCGTCGTGAACAGCGCCACCAGCATAATGCAAATCAAGGGGACGACGGCAAACCGGATTCGCCAGCCCAGCAACACCAGCGCCCCGCACAGGATTTCCAGTCCGCCCACAAAATAGCCATTGAACTCCGGGAACGGGATACCGATGCGCTCAAACCGCCCGACACCCCGCAATGCCGGATACAAATACTTCTGAATCCCTTCGGACAAAAACACGATACCCACCATTACCCTTATCAAAATCGTCGTCCGGTCCTGATCCGTCTGCAACCACTTGGATATATTCATTCTCCACTCCTGCTTTTAACCAGATCAATCATCATGTTTCACGCCGCCGACTGAATCATAGGTCGCCCTACCGAAAAGTCAACCGGATGACGATCAATTATGAGTCATTTTGTCATAATTTAACATCCTTGGCGTGATACACCGCACCAAGCTACCCCTCCTCCTGCAACGAGCCCCATACCGTAGGAAGGGATTACGGGGTTGCAGGTGATGGCCGCCTCGCTGAAACCCAGCCGCAACCCAATGCCTATCCTCACCGGCCACATAACACCAGGCAGTCCCCGCCAAGCGCGAAGGCAGATATGGACGCATCTAATCACGTCGTTTCACCGGGTTAGCCGGAATCGAGGGCACACCAAGCTTGAACTCAGGCCTTGGGTCTGCCATGGTGCCCCCATGCGTATTCTAATCAGCAACGATGACGGCATC
>SLLF01000207.1 GCA_007134175.1 Kiritimatiellia bacterium
CCAGCACCATAGCCCGCCCGCTCTCTGTTCACAGCACCGACAGGAACTCAATTTGGCGCGATGACACTATTTCCGTGTCGCTGCGCTTCTTCTTTTTTTTCTTGCCTAGCGGATGTTATACAAATAAAACATGCGCATGGATAAGCAAACTTTGTGCGGCAAAATGAATGTATCTCCCGTTCCGCTGACTGCGCTGGCAACACATCAGTGTGGACGTGTGGATGCGGTCCAGGCGCCGGATTCGGATCTGGAGAGGCTTATGGCGATGGGGGTCTGTGGCGGGCGCATGGTGGAGCTGGTACAAGTCGGCGATCCCTTGATCCTCCGCGTCTACGGGACCCGCGTCGGCGTTTCCGCGCGGCTGGCCGAACGCATCCTCGTGTTGCCCTGCGATACCGCCTGCCCTCCGCCTTCCTTGTCAACCCCGCCGGATGGACCCCTATGAGCACTACACGAGCCACACCCGACCCCATAGCGTCTCCAGCTCAAAAAACAGACCGCCCCGTGATTGCCTTGGCGGGAAGCCCCAATACCGGAAAGACGACGGTGTTTAATTTACTGACCGGCTTGCGGGCCCGTACCTCCAACTATCCCGGGACCACCGTGGAGAAGAAGTCGGGCCTGATCAAGCTGGACAACCGCGTGGCGGAGGTCGTGGATTTGCCGGGCATCTATAGCCTGGACGGGGTGACCCCGGAAGAAAGGGTGGCCTGCGACATGCTGCGCGGCAGCGGCGGTGCGGCCGCTCCCAATCTGGTAGTGGTAATTGCCGACGCGGACAACTTGGAACGCAGTTTATTTGTGGTCAGCCAATTATTGGAGCTGGGGCGGCCGGTTGTCGTGGCGCTGAATATGATGGACGTGGCCGAACATCACGGACGGCATGTCGATCCCGACGCCCTGAGCGCTCAACTCGGATGTCCCGTCATCCCGCTTGTTGCGCGGACAGGGCAGGGTATCGCGGAATTGCGGACGGGCATGACCGAGCGGCTTCAGGCTGAATCCGTTACCTTTTCACCGACCTTTGAGTCGGTGGCGGCGTGTAATGCGTGTGGTCTGTGCCCGTATCAATCGCGGTATGGCTGGTCGGACGATGTGGTCGCGCGCTGCGTGAAGGCCCCGACCGTGGCGCGAACGCGTCGCACCGAGCAAATTGACCGGATACTCACGCGTCCGGTGGTGGGTTTGATTGCGTTCATGCTGGTGATGCTGGGCGTTTTCTACCTGATTTTTAGCGGGGCCTCGATCCCAATGGATTTGATCGATGGTTTCTTTGCCGATCTGGGTGATCGCATCGGGGAGCGGCTGCCGGATGGGGATTTTCAGAGTTTTATGGTGGACGGCGTGATCGCCGGGGTAGGCGGCGTGCTGGTTTTCTTACCGCAAATATGCATTCTCTTTTTCTTTCTGGCACTACTGGAAGATAGTGGTTATCTGGCGAGGGCGGCCTTTGTCATGGATCGGCTGATGCGACGCATTGGGCTGCCCGGCACGGCATTTGTACCGCTGCTATCGGCGCATGCCTGCGCGATTCCTGCCATTATGTCCACCCGGGTGATCCGCGATCCGCGCGACCGCCTGGTCACCATTTTGGTAGCTCCTCTGATGACCTGTTCGGCCCGGATCCCAGTCTACGCGATGATTACCGCGCTGCTTTTCCCGCAGTCGCCAGGCCGGGCCGCTCTCTTGTTTGCAGGGGCGTACGCGCTCGGGATCGGCGCGGCACTGCTGATGTCGTTCTTGTTTAAGAAAACCATTCTACCGGGAGAGAGCAAGCCGCTCGTACTGGAATTACCGGGCTATCGGATTCCGCGACTGCGCACCGTGCTGCTTTACACGGTGGACCGGGCGAACGTGTTTGTAATGCAAGCCGGAACCATCATTCTTTTGATTTCCATGGCGCTGTGGGTGCTGGCGACCTACCCGAAAACCGACTCACCGTCCCCGGAGGCGGCGGCGTTGATCGCGCAAGCGGAGGCCTTGGCGGCGAAGGGAGATAGTGACGAGGCCGACGTGCTATTCGCGAAAGCCGACGGCTTGGCTGGACAACATGCGCTGGCGCATTCGTTTGCCGGCCGCATTGGCCATTTTATCGAACCGGTGGTACGGCCGCTGGGCTACGACTGGCGGATAGGCATTGGCATCATTACTTCCTTTGCGGCCCGCGAAGTGGTGGTCTCCACCCTGGCCATTGTGTATGGCTTGGGCGAGGATGCCGCCGAGGAGGAGTCCCATAGCCTGTACGACGCATTGCGGCGAGCCACCCACGCCGATGGTCGCCCCGTATTTACCGTGCCGACCAGCATCAGCCTACTGATCTTCTTTGTCCTCGCGATGCAATGCCTGCCGACCCAGGCGGCGACGCGCCGGGAAACCAACAGTTGGAAATGGCCCTTGTTCCAATTGGGGTACATGACCGCGCTGGCCTATGGCGCGGCTTTTATCGCGTATCAGGGATTGCGCGCCTGGGGATTTTGATTTTTGGGGAGCCATGCGGGCACGAAGGTTGGTACTCCCTTCCCCGCTTTGTATCCCACTGGATGAAGCCAGCCGCCACAGCGAATCCCGCCGCCTGTTCGAACAAGAATACGCTGCGGCGGACTGAGCAAACCCATCTACTCAGCGCCGAGCCCCAGCTCGGCAAGCGGCGGCATTACAAGAGCAGCGATGTCCGGGCCATGACGTAGACGGTGCCGCCCAGTCGCTCCCCGTTTTCCGCTGGAGCGGCTGTAAGCCACTGTGCAGCCTGCATCCGGATCTGATCCCTGTCGAGCGCCGCCATCTGAATGTCGGTATCCTTCGGCAGCACGTAGCCCCAGCCACCTGCTGCCGTCTGGCCGGATGAAAGGCTGGCGGAAAGGGTCTGTGACGCGACGCGGACAGGCTCACGCCATTCCGCATCGGGGAAGTGATGATCAACCGCGATCAGGGCCAGTGCAGCCAGCCGGACATTTTGGGCACCCGCCCCCCGCTCCGCCTGCGGGGAATCCAACGCTTGCAACTGACTGCTCAAGAAGTGTCCTGCACGCCGCACAGCGTCCCGGCGGACGGGCGACATATCCTCGCCATCCAACAACGCAAGCAGGGACAGCGCCGTTAACGCCATCTCGTGGGCCGGGTGACCGCCCCAACGCCCGGCATCCCAATGCCCGTCGCGCTCCTGCGCCTGCACCAACCATGCCCGCGCCTGTTCGAGGTGGTCGACCGCCAGCGCATGCTCCTGGACAACGGTCTCGCTGGGTCGAAACCATAGGAAGAAGCCCACCAACAGCGAGGCCGCCAAGGCCCCGCCCCACCACGGTGCCACCCGCCAGCCTAATTCTTGGCGCGGTTGTCGTTCCCCCTCTATCCGCGCCATCAAATCCTGCACTGTATCCGGCCGCATGTCAGGCGCAGGCGCCGTGCGCAAAAACGCAACCGTTTCCTCCACGCGACGGACCGCCTCGTCCGACGACGACGCAGACTTGCCTTCCAGCACCTGATCAATGGCGCCTGGATCCAAGGCAGCAGGTTTACGATTTGGCTGCATCAAGCCTTGATAGATGGAATCCGCCTAAACAATACCGCCTTCCGTAGCGGACCCAACCAGTACTGGAATACGATCGATCCCTACTCAATCGAGCGCTACGAATTAATGCTCGGCCCCGGTGCCGTGCAATACGGCAGCGATGCCATCGGTGGCGTCTTGAATGCGCTTACACCGGACGCGCCCGAATGGACGGGCGAGGCGGTCTGGAACAATGCCCTGCTGTATCGCGGGGCGACGGCGGAGCGGTCGCATATCGGACGCTGGAGCAGTGCCGCCCGGCCGACCCCGACACTGGGTATGACTGGCGGTTTCACCTGGAAGGAATTCGGCGATGTGCAGGGCGGGCGCCGGGTCGGTCCCCGGATACAGGCATTTGCAGCCGATGAACCGGGGCGATTTGGCGGCGTGGATCACGGGTCACAACGAGCACATAGCACGGCCATTAGGGATTCGGGTCCGTGGTCAGCCATGGCGTGAAATTCACGCTCCCCATGAACTGGGGGGCTGCGGGCGGATCAATACCCCACCAGTTGTTCTGGGCGAAGGCGGTGCCGCCCCCCAAAAAGCGGAAGTCCCGTCCGCCATTGCCAAAGATGGCGTTGTGCCCCGCCGTGCCGGCCGCATCGTTACCAAAATTAATATCATGCGAGGTTACACCGTTTACATTAACCGTTACCCCATGGTTGTCATTGTTAATGATGCGGTTGCCCGCGCCAAACACGTCCAATCGCTCTCCGACGGCCACGATCCACATTCCATTTGTGTTAGAGGCGATCACATTGCCAACGGCGTTGACTGCTGAGACCGCGGCAAAGGTGTCAACCAGCACGCCTAATTGGTTGCCTGAAGCCATGTTATCGAAGAGGTTGACGGTAATGTTACCACTGTCAGACTCGGCGTTCGCGTGGAATCCGCGTCCGGTGTTGGCATTCATGACCGCGCCCGTAACCGTGACCAGGATATCCGATTCCGCTAGCAGGTCCATACGCAAACCGGCGCGGTTTCCTGGATTATCCACATCCAATCCGTTTTGAATAAACGTTGACGCACCACCCTCACCCAACCAGTTGGCCAAACCGGCTGGCACAAAGCCCAGTTCCGGCGCAATAAGGTCGGCAAAACCGGCCCCGACATAGCCGATGATTTCGCCTGAAGCATCTGCGTCAATCCACACGCCATGCCGCGCATTGCCCGTCGCCGTAACGCCGGAAAGCACAAAGAAAGCGTCACCGTCGGCATCGCTGAAAATACGCGCTCCTTGCAGTCCGTTATCGGTTAGTTCCGTGTCGATCATGACGAGGTATAGGTTGCTTCCCGCGTCGGCATCGATGAGCGCTCCGGCCTGTTCGTTGCCTGCGGCAAGCAGGCCGGAGATCAGGATGGTGGCGTCGCCCGCATCCGCGCTGACATTAGCCAGAAGCCCTGCGCCGTCATTACTGGAAAGCGACACATCCTTCAC
>SLLF01000057.1 GCA_007134175.1 Kiritimatiellia bacterium
CTACGCTTGCTCAGCAGCTTGTTCCGCTCATTGCGGATTTTCAACGCAGGTACGGCTGCATACGCCTCGCCTACCTGTTCGGATCGCAAGCGGAGGAACGGGCACGGGCTGACAGCGATGTGGACGTGGCGGTGTTGCTGGCGGATGATGCAGATGCCATTGTGGATCTCCAACTGGGTGCTGACTTGTCCCGTGCGCTTGGGAAACCGGTGGATGTGGTGGTGCTCAACCAGGCATCGCCGATTCTTCAGCATGAAGTGATACGTGAGGGTGTCCGGTTGATGGAAGTCTCACCGATGGTGCGTCGGCTGTATGAGTTAAGCGCATTCCGCAATTACGTGGATGCGGTTTTCTTTCAGCGGCAAAGATGCTTGAGGCTGGCGCATGATTGATACGGCACTCATTCATCGTTTGCTTTTGAACCTGAGGGGATACCGTCAGGATTTACGCGAATTTGAAAGCGTAAACTTGGATTCTTTTCGTGTGGACATCCGCACACAGCGTTATGCCGAGCGGACACTGCATGTTGCGATCGAATGCTGCATGGATATTTGCCACCACTTGATTTCCGATCAGCGGTGGCGCGAGCCGGACTCCTACGCAGACGCATTTAATGTACTGGCTGAACACGGTGTGCTGACTGCCGAATCAACAGGGAAATATCGCCTGATGGCGCAGTTCCGGAACAAACTGGTCCATTACTACGAAAAGATCGAACCAGAGCAGGTGCTTTCAATAGCACGGTCACATGCCGCTGATTTCACCGATTTCGCCAATGCTGTAGCAGCGTGGATCGCTTCCCCGCAAGCCGATGGGGACAGTAAGCAGTAAACAGTGGGCGCGCCCCGTGAGAAATGCGGGCTACAGCCAAGAACGAATGCGTCCGGGGACGGTGGGCCGTCCGCGTCGACCGGAATGGACAAGCAAACGGGGCGAAAAGGTGGAGAAGCGGCCCAAAAAGCGGATTACAACAGCGGGTTACGATTAGGTGGAATTCAAAATAGAATGCCCAAAACCACGCTGTTTCCAGGGATTGGAACGATTTTGCCCCCTTTTTTCCAGGCCTTGGAAACCGGTCACTGCCCACCATTCACCGGTCCCCTGTCCATTGGTCTGCCCAGAGTGCGTGCAGGAAATCGGTGTAAGGCAGGATGTGGACGCCGTCGGTTGTCACACGGGGGACGGGTTCGAGGCAAACCAGTACCAGTTGTTTGACAGCGGGGTACTCGTTTCTGAATTGCAGCAAATGCTGTGTGTCCCGTTTATGAATGGATCGTCGGCCTTTGACCTCGATGGCGTATTCGGCGTCGCCGATCACGAAATCGACTTCGATCCCGCTGGACAGGCGCCAGTAGGAGAGCTCGTAGGGGTGGTGGGTGTTGCGTTGATGAACGGATAGTTCATGAAACACCCAGTTCTCAAAGGCCTTGCCAAAGGTTTCGGACCCTTCCTGGACCCGGCCCCGGCGCACGAGGTGATTGACGACGCCCACATCGCGGAAGTAAAATTTCGGGGCTCGCTGTACGCGACGCTTGGCCAGGCGGGTGTAGGCGGGGAGGAAGGCCCCGATAAGTGTATCTTCAAGGATTTCGTAGTAACCTCTGACCGTCGAAGAGGCCACGCCGCACTCGCGCGCGATATTGCTGAAATTGGTCACTTCCGTGTCGCCAATGGCCGCCGCCCGCAGGAAGGCGGAAAACACAGGCAGATTACGGGTTAGCCCCTCGTCGAGGATTTCTTCCTTCAAGTACAGATCCACGTAAGCCGAAATCGCATCATACGGGAGATCGCTCAAGTAATGCGGGGGTAGCGTGCCGTGGTTAAGCATGCGGGTAAGGGCAAAGGCATTGCCGAGCTCTTTCGCTGACAAGCCGAGGAGCTCGCGTTTTAGGGCGCGGCCACCGAGCAGGTTGGCATGGGATCGCCTGATTTTACGGGCACTCGAACCGCAGAGCGCAAAGGTCCGCTGATCCTCCTGCAAGAGGTAGTGCACTTCATCCAACAGGGCTGGAACTTTTTGAATTTCGTCGATAACTACCCGGCGGTCACCCGGCTGGGCCCGCACTTCCTCGCGTAGACGAGCCGGTTCCCGCTCGAATCGCATACGCACATCGGTCTGTAGCAGATCGATCCGGTACGCATCGGGGAAACGCTCCTTTAAAAGGGTCGTCTTTCCCGATTGGCGCGGTCCCCAGAGAAAGAACGTCTCGCTGGGCAGCGCAGCAAGTCTGCGAATATTGGACATGACGCCATTAAAATGCATGTAATTTTAGTGCGCAAGTTAAAAATATGCGAAAAGATGAGGGGGGAGCGGTGGGCGGTGAGCGGTGACCGGTGATCGCTGGGCAGTAAGCGGTAATCGTCCACGTAAGCGTCGCCGTAGTCGTCGACCGAAATGAACAAGCAATCGGGGCGAGAAAGTGGAGAGACGGCCCAAAATAACGGATTACGAGAGCGGGCGTAGATAACGGATTACGATTGCGTGGTTGAACATTCCGTGTTGGCTGCTCGCTTCGCTATGCAAGCGCCAGCTCCCGGCGGGGGATGTCCAGCGTTTCGACCTTTGACGAGGATACGGGCAACGGCTCACCCTCGATGTGTAGCCCTTCCAAGTGGAAGCGCAAGGCCTCCTCAATGTTCCGGCGGACAGAGCTCAAGGTCCGACCGGTGGCCACGCAGCCGGGCACGTCCGGCAGATAGGCGGAGTATCCCGTACTCGTTTTCTCGATGATGGCGGTGTATTTCATTTCAGGTCTGCCTGTTTTTTTATACTGTTCAATGTGCCCGGCGCAAGCTCATCCGCCGACGATCCGGGCACGGTGACCGGTGGACTATGGAAGACAGGATTCAGGTAACAACCGGGGAAAGGCTGCTTAGAAACGCTGGCAGGTTCGTCACCTGCAAATCATCCGACAGGATGGGTTCGGCGATTCGGCAAATGACCGTTTTCAGGTTGCCTCCGACCATGGTGGCAACTTTTGTCAGTCGCTGGATGATTTCCTGTCCAGGCGCACTGGTGAGCTTGATTTCGATGACTTCCCTGCCACGCACATCATCGATCACAAGATCGGCTTCCCAGCCGTCGTGACTGCGGAAGAACGAGGCATCAAAAGAATCGCCCCGCGCCAGCCGGGCCTTGATGATCTCCTCGATGACGAATCCCTCCCAACTGGCACCGGCCCACGGGCGGGAATAGAGGTCCCCATCCGGATCGAGCCGAAGCAGCGCGTGCAGCAAGCCGCTGTCGCGCCAGTAGAGGCGCGGTGCCTTTACCAGTCGTTTGCGGAGGTTGGCATGCAGCGGCGGCAGCCGCCGGATCAGGTAGGCTCCTTGCAGGTAATCAAGGTAACTCTCGACGGTATGGTGCGATAGTCCAAGGCTTTGACCCAGCTTGGACAGGTTGAGAATGGACCCGTGTTCCGCGGCAGTCATCTGCAGCAGCCGCTTGGTGAGCGTCGGCTTGGCCGGCAATCCCCAAAGTGGCAGATCCCGTTCGCACATCATCCGCAGGTAGTTTTCCTGCCAGACCGGGAACGCTTCAGGCGGTCCTATTACACCCCCGTCAGGGAACCCTCCGAATCTCCACAGTATATTGATCCGTCCGGTCTCCAGCAAGCTGAACGGTGCCAGATCGACCATGGCCATACGGCCTGCCAGCGATTCACTGATTCCGCTCATAAGCGAAGGAGCAATAGATCCAAGCAAAAGGAACCGCCCATTTCTATGGCGCTCCTTATCGATTTCGCCGCGAAGTCTGGCAAACAATTCCGGCCAATGCTGGGCCTCATCAAAAATAGCCAGCCGGTCGCTTTTCATGATGTCCGGCCACGTTGCATCCAGTCGAACTATTTCCTCGGGGGCTTCAAGGTTGAAGTACGTGTCGGTCAACGATTGCGCCAGCGTGGTTTTCCCGCATTGACGCGGCCCCAGCAGCGTTACGGCAGGGAACATCGCCAGCCGCTTGCGTACCAATGAAATAATATAACGCTCAATCATTTCTTGAAAATAGGAAATCTATTTCCATAATTCAAGAATAAATTCCGGAATAGGTCGCGTCCGGGAGCGGTGATCGGTGGGCGGTGATCGGTGGCGCGGTACGTCGCCCACTGACGGACCGATCTATGTGGTCCAGAAGATAATCCCTGAACGCATCGCCCTTGAAACAGGTGTCCACTCAAGCGATTGCGCACGTTGAACCGCTGCGTATAGGTGCCTTGGAACCATTTCATACCCGCCACCAGATTCGGTTCCGGTGTTTCAAGCAGTAGATGATAGTGATTTGGCATCAACACATAAGAATGCAACAGGAACCCGGTGCGCTCACATGTTTCCAATAAGGTCTCCAGCATCAGAAGCCGGTCCGCATCACTGCGAAAAATCGCCTCGCGCCGGTCACCTCGGCACATCACATGGTAGACTGCGCCCGCATACTGAACTCGTGCACTTCCAGGCATGGGCGGAGCGTCGCAAATCCCGACATCCCCATGAATCTCAAAATGTTCATATGTACGGACCCCTATCCTCCCTATCCCTCTATCCCTCCTTCCAATCGGTTTTGCAACGACCCAGCCGATACGCTAACGTGGGCATCTTATTCAGCTAACCATGAAGACTGCGGACATAACGATTATTGGGGCGGGTTTGGCCGGCAGCGAAGCGGCCTGGCAAGTCGCTGAGCGCGGTTATTCCGTGGCGCTCTATGAAATGCGCCCGCACCGCGCCACCGGGGCGCATGCGAGCCAGGACTGTGCGGAACTGGTCTGCTCAAATTCGCTGGGATCCAATCTGCCCGACCGTGCCAGCGGTTTGTTGAAGGCAGAGCTGCGCCGCATGGGGTCGCTTTGCATCGCGTGCGCGGATCAATGCGCCGTGCCGGCCGGCGGCGCACTCGCGGTGGATCGCGACGGTTTCGCGGCGCTGGTGACACAACGGCTAACAGAACACCCCCGCATTCAGTTGATTCGCGAGGAAGTGCAGGCACTGCCCCCCACCCCGTCGATCATCGCGTCCGGGCCGCTTACCTCCGAAGCCTTGGCGGCCGCTTTGGCCGCGTTTACCGGACAGGAACACCTCTTTTTCTTCGATGCCATATCCCCCATCGTGACGGCGGACTCCATCAACTTCGACCGCGCGTTCCGCGCTTCGCGCTATGACCGTTCGGAGCAGCCCGGTGGCGACTACATCAACTGCCCGCTTACGCGCGACGAGTATGAACGGTTCATCGATGCCTTGCTGGCCGCTGAGCGCATTCCGCTGCACGCCTTCGAACTGATCATGGAACAAGGGGTCACCGCCGGGGCACACCGCTTCTTCGAGGGCTGCTTACCCGTTGAAATTATGGCCGCGCGCGGTCGTGAAGCGTTGGCGTTTGGACCGCTGCGACCGGTTGGCCTGCGCGATCCCCGCACAGAGCGCCGTCCCTATGCCGTGCTGCAGCTGCGCCAGGATAATCAGGCTGCCAGCCTCTATAACCTGGTCGGGTTCCAAACCAATTTGCGGTTCCCGGAGCAAAAGCGGGTGTTCGGCCTCATCCCCGGACTGGAAGCAGCGGAGTATGTGCGGTTCGGCCAGATGCATCGCAATACCTTCATCGCCGCACCCCGGTTGCTGGAGCCGACGTTGCAGTTCAAGAGCCGATCCGACCTATGGTGTGCCGGACAGATCACCGGCGCGGAAGGGTACGCCGGCAATATTGCCACCGGCCTGCTGGCCGGCATCAACGCCGCGCGTTACCGGCAAGGCCAACCGCCTTGCCGGCTACCCCGGGAAACGATGCTGGGCGCACTGTGCCACTACATTACCCACGCGCCCCTTGACGAGTTCCAACCCATGAAGGCGAATTTCGGGATCTTACCGCCTTTGGACGGACCGCCGATCAAAGGAAAACGCGAACGCGCCGCGCGCTATGCCGAACGCGCCCTGCACACGCTGGACACCCAACGATCCGACCGGGACCGCCAGGACTGACGAGCCGATTGCGCTGTCAGGATTTTGGTATAGCGATTCAGCTGTGTCGAGCGTGTGAAAGAGGCTGTTTTGGGGTATGACAGGGACTTGGTCATGTCGAGGAGCTTATCTCGAAATCGCGCCGGACCGCATCTTGACGGGGATCAGGCCGAGTGGCTTAATTGGTGCGCCCCCTGCGGCCTTGCTTGCCACGCCGGAGCCCGAGCAGGTCGTGTGGAGGCCTATGGTGCTTTCCCCGACAAATTTGCTGCATCTGTGCGCCCCCGTCCGCCTTGTGCGGACGGAGCGGGAGTTTAGGCTGGCTACAGGCTGTGGCCAGAGCGAGCTCGCAGTGAGCGAGCCTGGAGTATGGCTCGTTTCTCGCTCAAGTCGGGCTCTTTCCGTCATGTGCAGCGCAATAGCTCGTGAAAGTTTGGCTCCCGCGGCACAAGGCCGCGGGGCACCCGGTGAGAAGCGTGGGCTGGGTGCTCGCCGGTGCAATCATCGCAAACCATCCCCGAGTCAAGCGCGTTGTGGTCGAAAAATCCGCTTTTTCTCGTCCTCCACTCAAAAAATATTGGGGGTTTCGAGGCCAATCGGGGGGGCGACATTAACCACCCTCTTTTCAGCCTCTATTCACGCACCTTTACAACAGCGCAATCGGCTCAGGGCTGACGGTTGCGTCTTGATTACGCGCTGTAATCCGCTACGCTCGGTCTGACAGCGAAATAATCAGTAAACGGGGAAAGGTGGTGCAGTGATGAAGAAAATCTATTTATGCGGACCGATTATGGATGAACACGAAGGGGAAGCGCGCGCTTGGCGTGAAACCGCCAAGACCTTGTTGTCCGATAATTTCAAACTGCTCGATCCCATGCGACGTAACTTCAAGGACCGCGAAGTCGATAGCGCCAATGAAATTGTCGAATTCGACCTGCAGGATATCCGGGACGCCGATATTGTCCTCGTGAATTACAACAAATCCTCAGTCGGCACTTCCATGGAAGTTTTCTATGCCGCCCACGACCTGCAGAAATTCGTGGTAGCCTTTTCCCCGTTCAGTTTCCAGGACAGCAGCCCGTGGATGGTACGGTTCTGCACCAAAATCCTCCCGGACCTGGAAACGGCCTGCCGCTACATTGAAGAACACTTCATTACCCATTTTCACGATTGACGATGAGCGGCGGGCGCGGCGGGCATTCGTACCCCTAAACCAACCGAGCAGGAATGCCGCATGAAGAGAAACCGAATCTTATACTGGTGTAGCCTCCTAGCCACCGTGTTGACGCTGCCCTGCTGGGCGACAGCGGACAGCATACGGGTGGCGGCGCTGTTCGATGGACCGAGCGGATACTTTGACGAACTCCTGGAGGTGGTGCAGACGGAAACCTCCAATTTGACGGACCTCGACATCGTCTTCGCATTGGACGAGCGCTTCAACGCCAACTGGGAGGTCAACCGCATCGCTCCGATCCTTGACGCAGCACTGGCTGATCCTGCCGTGGATATCGTATTTGCCGCAGGCTGGTTGATGGCGCAGGAAGCGGCGCGCCCGGACCGTGATCTGTCCAAGCCCGTGGTGGCCGGCTTCCCGCAGGACGCCGCCCTCGGCACCTTCCCGGTCAAAGACCATTTTTCGTTTGTGATCAGCGAGGCCCGGGTAACCCGGGACGTGGCGCAGATGCACGAACTGTTCACCATGGATACCCTGCACATTCTGGTGGATGAAGCGCTGGCCAAGCACATGGACGGGGTGGACGCCTTGACCCGGCAACTGGCCGACGAGCTGGCGATGCCGGTTGAACTGGTACTGGTGCGCGACGACCCCGAAGCCGCCCTCCAAGCGGTGCCGGATGACGTTCAGGCGCTTTACATAACGCCGTTGGTTCGCATGGACGCCACCGCCCGCAAGACGCTGTTCGCGGCCTTGGCCGAGCGCGGCGTGCCGACCTTTTCCATCCTCGGAGCAACGGATGTGCGTCTCGGCGCGTTGGCTGGTCTGGCCCCGGAGACGCAAACACGCCTCGCGCGCCGACTGGCCCTGAACGTGATTGCGCTGGCGGCAGGGCGACCGGCCACTGACCTGCCCACGGAATTCAGCGTCGTGGAACAGTTGGTGGTCAACGAGGAAACCATGCGCCGGACCGGCTACCGCCAACCTATGGGCGTGTTGTTGCAGGCACACCCGGTAGCGCCACCGGCCCCCACCCCACCCGCGGGCGAAGTGCTCACCCTGCATGACGCCCTCGCCCGGGCGTTGCTGCACAATGTGCAACTCGACCGCAGCGCGGCGGAACGAGCGGCCGCCGAATACGACCGTCGCCAGATCCGCAGCACCCTCTTCCCCCAACTGGACGGACAAGCGGCCTATCTGGAAATCGACCGGGACCGGGCGGCGGCGTCGTTCGGACTCGAACCCCGCAACCGGACCACGGCCGGTGCCCGCGCGCGGCAGGTGTTGTTCGACGACGAACTGTTCAGCCGTATCCGCGCCGCCGGCCACCAAGTGGATCGGGCGGAATGGGAAGCGGAGGAAACGCGCCTGGCAGTGGTCGAGAAAACCGCGCTGCGCTTTTTTGACGCGTTAGCGGCCACGGCCCTGCTACGGGTGGAGCGGGACGAGCTGGAGCGAATCCGAGACCATCTCGAACTGGCGCAACTACGCGTGGATATCGGTCAGACCGGGCGGGAAGATGTGCTGCGCTGGAAAGCGGAGCAAGCCCGCCTACTGGCATCGGTGCTGGCGGCAGAGGCCCGGCAGGAAGCGGCTTATGCGGCGCTGAACCAAGCCATGGGTATCTCACCGGAAACCACGTGGCAGCTGGAAGCGGTGCATCTGTCCGATACCGCCACCTATTTTCTCGATGAGGAGTTGCGCTTTGTCACTAGCGACGTGCGCGATATCCGCGCGCTCACCGGCTTCTGGCAGAAGTGGGCGCTGCGCCACTCCCCGACCTTGCAGGCCTTGGACGCCGCCTTGGCCGCGCAGGAGACGTTGGCCAACGCCAAACGCCGTGCGCGCTACCTGCCGACCATCGGGTTGCAGGCCGGTTACGATCACGTCATTGACCGCCGCACAGCGGGACCGGACTTGACCGCCAGCCTGACGCGATTCGGTTTCCCCATCGAAGCGACTGACGCACCGGACCACGAGTGGAACGTGGCGCTGGTGGCGGAGATCCCATTGTTTGACGGCGGTCGCCGGCGGGCCGGGGCGGCGCGCGCCCAGGCGGGCGTACAGCGTCTGGACGCACTGCGCACGGAAGTGCAGCAGCAAACCGAGCTGGCCGTGATCGCGGCGTATCAGCAAGTCATGGCGTCGCAACCCGCCATACGCCTCAGCCGACAGCGCGCCCGGGCCGCCGCCGATTCGCTGCAACTGGTACAGGAACGCTATCAGGAGGGTACCACCGGTATCCTCGACCTGCTCGACGTGCAAGGCCGCGCCTTCGCGGCGGAACAGGCCGCCGTATTGGCGGTGAATCGCTATTTACAAGATCTCACCCGGTTTCAACGGGCTATCGCCTGGTTTGCCTGGCTGCAACCGGATTCGCAAAAAGAGGCGCTGGCCACAGCCGCCGGAGCCTATCTGGAGCAGAAACAATGAAGCCATCCCGCCTATACTTCTTACGCCATACGCCGTTGGCACTGGCGCTGGCACTGACCAGCGGTTGCGGCCGAACGGACGCCCCCACTGAACTGCCGGCACGCCCGGTGGTAACGACCACGGTCGAGGAACCCGCTACAGAACGGAGCCGTACCTTTGCCGGCGTGACCCGCGGCGAAGTGGAAACCCCTATCAGCTTCCGGGTTGGCGGCGAGATTGCCGAATTGCCGGTGCAGTCCGGCGACGAGGTTAAAGCCGGCGACTTGATTGCACGACTGGACACGTCCGATCTGGAACTCGAAGTGCGGCGTCTGGACGCCCAAACGGCCCTGGCCCAGGCACAAAAGCAGCAGGCGACCGCCGAATATGCGCGGGTGCGTGCATTGTTCGAGGCCAACAATGTCAGCCGTAGCGAGTTCGACCGGGCTCGCGCGGCCCGTGATGCGGCGGAAGCGCAATGGGATACCGCCCGGGAAGGACTGAACCAAGCCCGCCGTCAACTGGCACACGGCACACGCCATGCCCCGCGTGACGGCACCATCATTTCCGTTCCGGCCAACCGTTACCAATTTGTCAGCCCGGGCCAACCGGTGGCTGTGCTGCGGGCGGATCAAGCGATGGTGCTGGAAGTGACCGTGGCCGAAACGCTGGCGAACGATTTGACGATTGATCAACCCGCCACCGTCACCCTGGAGGCCATGCCCGGCCCAACCTTCGCGGCCCACGTCAGCGAAATCGGCGCGGGCTTAAGCGGTCTGGCAGCGGTACCGGTCAGTGTCCGCATCCAGGACCCGCCCGCCTCCATTCGGTCCGGCCAAGCCGGTGAAGCGCGGATCGAGTTCCCGACCACGGGCGCAGGGGTCCGGGTACCGCTGGCCGCCATCACCGGCGCGGCGGAAGGGCAACGCTTTGCCTGGGTGGTGGACCGCGAATCCGAAACGGTGCAACGGCGACCCGTTACAACCGGGCGCTTGCAAGGCGAAATGCTCGAAGTATCCGCCGGCTTGGAACCGGGGGAAACGATCGTGGTCCGCGGGGCCAATCGTCTCAGCGACGGTCAACGAGTACGCGTGACGCCATGAATATACTCGAAACGGCCCTGCGCAATAATCGCACCACCATGGTGATCTTCGTCCTGCTGGCGTGGGCGGGGATCACTACGTTCCGTCAAATGCCGCGCCTCGAGGACCCGGAATTCGTAATCCGGGATGCAGTGGTGGTTACTCCCTTCCCCGGTGCTTCGCCGGATCGGGTGGAGAACCTGGTGACCGACACGCTGGAGACCTATATCCGCGAGCTGGACGAAGTGGAGCGTGTCACCTCGCAGTCGCGTAACAACGTCTCCATCATTACGGTCAGCATCAAGGAAGACATCGCCAACCTGCAGCCGGTCTGGCAGCGGTTGCGCAACAAGGTGCGCGACGCCGAGGCGGAATTGGCGGAGGGCGTTCATCCCCCGCAGGTGCACGACGATTTTGGGGATGTTTTTGGTATCATGCTGGCCCTGACCGGTGCTGATTTCACGCCGGCGGAGCTCAAAACCCATGCCGAGACGATACGCGACCGGCTACACCAATTGCCGGCGGTGGCCCGGGTAGAGCTGTTCGGTCTGCAACCGGAACGCATCTACATTGAGATTTCCAATGCGCGCCTGGCCGGGCTGGGTTTGAGCCCGTACACCCTGGCGCAGATGCTGCGGGCGCAGAACGCCATTCAGCCCGGGGGCGACGCGAAGGTGGCGGGGGAACGCATCATCATCGAACCCACCGGCGAGTTCCGGTCAGTCGAGGAGATCCGCAACACCTCCCTGCGCTTGCCGGGAGGCGAGGAAGCGGTGCTGCTGCGCGACATAGCGGAGGTGCGCCGCGGCTACGTCGAGCCCGCCGACGCCATGGCCCGTTTCAATGGCGAGGACGCGGTGTGGATTGCGGTCAGCATGGTGTCGGGCGAGAACATCATCCACCTCGGCACCGCTATCCGGGAAGCGATGACGGAGATCCAGGCTGACTTGCCGCTTGGGCTCGATCTGGAAGAGCTCTACATGCAGCCCGACTTTGTGGCCCAGTCCATCGACGAGTTCATGGTGAACCTGGCGACCGCCGTATTCTTTGTCTTTGTGGTCATGCTGCTGTTCACCGGGCTGCGTACCGGGATCATTGCCGGCGCCATCCTGCCGATGGCCGTCCTGCTTTCGATTGCCTTGATGCCGTTGTTCGGCGTGGAATTGCAAAAGGTCTCGATCGCCGCCTTGATCATTGCCTTGGGGTTGCTGGTCTCCAACGGCATCGTCATGAGCGAAAACATCCTGGTGCGGCTGAGCGAAGGCGAAGAGCGCTTGGCGGCAGCCCAAGGTGCGGTGCGCGAGCTGGCGTTTCCTTTGCTGGCGTCGCAGTTGACCACGATTCTCGCCTTTCTGCCCATTGCTACCGCCCAATCGATTGTCGGGGAATACACTCGCTCCCTGTTCATTGTCGTGGCGATTGCCCTGCTGGGGTCGTGGGTGTTGGCGCTGACTTTTACCCCGCTGCTTAGCTACGCGTTCCAGCGCCCGCCGAAGCCCGGCAAGACAACAGGCGGCGAATCCCGCAGTATGCGCGGGTACCGCCGGATGCTGGTCGCCGCCTTGCATCATCGCCAGGCAGTGGTGATCGGGGTTGCGCTGGCCACCGTACTGGCCATCTGGGGGTTCACCCGGGTGCCGACCATTTTCTTCCCGCCATTGGAACGCGAAATGTTTCTGGTCAAGCTCGACCTTCCGGCCGGCCACGATATCGAGATAACCCGCCAGCGCACCCTCGCCGCGGAGGAATGGTTACTGGACCATGAGGCCGTGACGGCGGTCGGCGGCATGATCGGCTCCGGCGGGCCGCGCTGGTACCTCTCCCTCGCGCCGGAACAGACCAACCCGGCTTATGCCATGCTGATAGTGCATACGCGGAAACTGGACGATGTCCAAACGCTGATCCCGCAGCTGCGGAAATATTTGGAGACCACCCAACCCGAAGTCCGCGCCCGGGTGGAACCGTTGGAAATGGGACCGCCGGTCGGGTTTCCCATCCAGATTCGGCTGCAAGGAGACGACATTCCGACCCTCTATCGTCAAGCCGATGAAATTCGCGCCGTGCTCCACACCACCGCCGGCGTGTTCAATGTGCATGATGACTGGGGGGAATGGACCCGTAAAATGGTCGTAGCCGTGCGCCAGGAACAAGCGAAACGGGCCGGGCTGACCAGTCAGGACATCGCCTTGTCGTTGCTGACCCAGATGTCCGGTATCCCGGTGACGGAATACCGGGCGGAAGGGGATTTGCTCCCGATCATCCTGCGCGCCCCGGCGGATCGCCGCGAGGATCTCGCCGGTCTGGAGGATATGCACGTCCATTCGTTCACCACGGGCCGCAACCTGCCGTTGTTGCAGGTGGCCCGCACGGAACTGGAATGGCAACCCAGCAACATCCGGCGACGCAACCAGACCCGCACGATCACCCTGCTGGCTGACGTCACCGGGCGTTATTCCAGTGACGCCCTGGCGGAGATCGAACCTGAATTGGCAACCTTGCAAGCCGCACCCGACTGGCCGCTCGGCTACGCGCTGGAGGTGGGCGGCGAGGACGAGGAAAGCGACCGGGCGCAGGCCTCGATCATGGCCGGTGTCCCGTTGGCCGCAGCGCTGCTGTTCCTGGTGCTGCTGGTACAATTCAATTCCATCCGCGCCACGCTGCTGATTGTGCTTTCGATCGGGCCGATGATGGTAGGGATCACGCCCGGCATGTGGTTGACGCGCACGCCGTTCGGGTTC
Source organism: Kiritimatiellia bacterium (assembly GCA_007134175.1). Lineage (GTDB taxonomy): Bacteria > Verrucomicrobiota > Kiritimatiellia > SLAD01 > SLAD01 > SLLF01. The sequence goes on from SLLF01000057.1 coordinate 13,353, forward strand.
ATGGCCATGCTGGGACTCATCAGTCTGGCCGGCATTATCGTCAATAACGCCATTCTGTTGCTGGACCGGATCAACACCGAGCGGCGCAACGGCCTGACAGCGGCTGAAGCCATCGTCGCCGCCGCCACCAAACGGCTGCGCCCCATCCTGCTGATGGCGTTCACCGCGATCATCGGGTTGTTGCCGTTGGCCGTCCGCGGCGGCGCCTTGTGGCGTCCTATGGCCAATGTCATGATCTTCGGCTTGCTGACCGCCACCGTCGTCGGCCTGATTTTTACGCCGGTACTCTACGCCCTTTTCTTCCGGGCGGGTCAGGCAACGGAATGATCCGGTCAGCGCAACGCTACCAGCGCCGTCTTCATATCATGAAGAAAAGCGTTGATCGTTTTTTCGGTAGTGTCCCAAGAACACATCAGGCGCGCACCGCCGGCGCCGATGAAGGTGTAGAATATCCACCCCCGCTCGCGCATAGCGGCCATTAGTGCGGCCGGCAGCTGCACGAATACGGCATTCGCCTCCGGTGGAAACATCACCTCAACCTCTTCAATCCGCCCGAGTTCCTCCGCCAGCTTGGCGGCGCACGCGTTCGCGTGTTGGGCATAACGCAACCAAGCGCCGCTCTTCAACACGCCCAACCACTGCGCGGCAATAAATCGCATCTTGGCCGCCAGTTGACCGGCTTGTTTACAACGGTAGTCAAATTCCGCCGCGGCTTCCAAATCGAAAAAGATAACGGCTTCACCAAGCGCCAGCCCGTTTTTTGAACCCCCGAAACAGAGCACATCCAGGCCCACATCCACCGTAATTTCGCGGGGTGGCACGTTGAGGTGGGCCACCGCGTTGCTAAAACGAGCACCGTCCATCTGCAGCTTCAAACGATGGGATTCCGCTGTTTCCTTGATGGCACGCAGTTCGGCGGCGGTATACACCGTGCCCACTTCGGTGGCCTGGGATATACTCAGCACCCGGGGCTTGGGATAGTGGATGTCGCGGCGCCGCATGACGATCTCCGTAATGCTCCGGGTATCGATCTTCCCGTTGGCCCCTTCGGCCATGAGCAGCTTGGCCCCGTGCGAGAAAAATTCCGGTGCGCCGCACTCGTCGGTTTCAATGTGCGCAATCCGATTACAGATAACACTATGATAAGAGTGGCACAGGGCGGCAATCGCGAGCGAATTGCTGGCGGTGCCATTAAAGATGAAGAATACGGCACAGTCGGTATCAAACAACTCCCGGAACAGGTCGCAGGCTTCCTTTGTCCAACGATCCTCGCCGTAGGAAGGTTCGTGGCCTAGGTTTACCTTCTGTAAATAATCCAGTGCTTCAGGACAGACCCCTGAATAATTGTCGCTGGCCAATTGCTGCTGACTTGCTGTCCCCATTCAGTCGTCTCAACATTTAAAACCTTATTCCAAGCCTCGAAAATGCTGCAAGCGAAAGGGCCGGACGCACGTCAGAAAGCGAAGCGCAGGGCCGCTCCGAGATAGAGGGTATCGGTATCGATGTCTTCCACTGCATCCCGCAGCTTGGTTTTGCTGTCGAAACGGTAACTCACGCCCAGGTCCAGGTAGGCAAATTGCAGCAGTTCCAAGTCCACCCCCGCCCGTAACGCCACAAACGGATTATCGGCCCAGTCGCCGCCCTGGTGGACGATTCCCAGACCGGCCGCCGCGTACAGTGTGCGGCCCAGCACCAGATAGGCGGCCGGCGCGTAGGCTTTTTCGCCGAAACGGTCCGGCAACCATTCAAAGTCCACCTGCACGCCCCATAGGCCCGGCCGATACTGGTAGGTCGCCAGCAAACTGAAACCGTCCCGGTCCACGTTATCCACCTTCACGCTACTCAGCGAAGTCCAGTAGTTGGCCCCCACTCCCAACCGTGCCGTCGCATCCGCCGCGAGAGCGGGAAGCGCACTTCCCATAAGCCACGCCGACAACAACATCCACCCAATCTTTCGCCGACTATTCAGATAATACAACATGATTCACCTCCATAGACTCCTTGGTCCCCTACCGCTGGTTTGCATCACGGGCAGCCCCAATGCAAGAACATAGTAATTGCGGAACTGCTCGCGATCAGGCAATGTACAACTGTGAATGTAATCGAGGACAATATCAAGGATGTCTTCACGCAGGCACCGGTCGGGACGGCCATCGCTGCTGTCTACCTGATGGGATCTGCGGTCACAGGCAAACTCCGTCCCGACAGTGACATCGATATCGCATTGTTGCCCTCCGCAGGTGCTTCCCTATCAACCAAAGACCGCCTGGATTTAGCGGCCACCTTGTCGCTGCAAACCGGGCGTGAAATGGATATTGGCGTTATATCCGACAAGAACCTTATATATGCCAGCGAAGCCATTCTAAAGGGCAAGCGCATACTGACCCTTGACGAGCATTACGTGGCTCAGGCGGAAACCCGGTTATTGGGGTGCTACCTGCAATTCCGGCTGGATCGACGTGAGGTAGAGGGTGTTTATCATGCCGCCTGATCCTATCAGCTTGAACAAGGCGGCAATTATCGAACGCTGCCTGCGGCGCATGCAGCAAGAGTATGGTGCTGATCCAGCACTGCAGAACTATACGCACCTGGATGCCCTTGTGTTGAACATAGAAAGGGCTTGCCAGGCGACCATCGACCTGGCGATGCATCTGGTTGCGGATGGGCGGTTAGGCCTTCCACAGAGCAGCGTGGAAGCGTTTCAATTGCTCAGCCATGCCGGGCAAATAGAACCCGATCTGGCGCAGCGTATGGCCAAAATGGTGGGATTTCGCAACATTGCGATCCACCAGTACCAGGACATGGAAACTGACGTCGTGCATCATATCATGAAAGACGGCTGGCGAGACCTTGTTGCCTTTTGTCAAGCGGTTGGCCTTAAGATTACCTTTTAAGGCCCTTGCATTCGCTCACGCCCCACCCCCACCGACTCGGGGCCAGTTGCGCAGGGTCGCGTCGAAGGCGCTGTTGATGCCCTGCTGCACGTTGGCCCAGAATCCCGGATCGCGGGTCTTTTCCGGCGGCGCCTCGGTAAAGATACGGCGCTTGATATCCGGCAATACGTCGCGGGTGAAGATGTTTTTGACGTCACGCAGGAACTCCCGCGACTGGGCGGACAGTGACGCTACGGCCGCACTTTTTTCCCACGGTTGCACCGTGGCGCAGCGCTCGATCACGGCATGGCCGCAAGCGGAGGTGAAGAGGCCGGCCCCGATCCCCTGCCCGATGTCGTCGGCCATCGGCCCGACCCAGGGAATGAAGGAAAAGAGATTCTCGATCAAGTTGCGGCCGACATAGAGGAAATTGACCGTCGCGACCACGCGCATGACATCGCGTATGATCCGCCATTGGGCCGCCGGGGCGGGTGTGGTGACGTAGATCGCCATGATACGGAAAATCATGGCAAAATTACGGTACAGGACAATCAATAAGTCAATGTGGTGGTACGGACTCAAGGTGACCCCCAGCATCACGTCGCGTACGCTGGCGCGGATCTCCTTCTCCGCCTGCCCGCGCAACTGCGCGTGCAGCGGGGGAATCAGTTCCTGTTCCACTTGTTCGATAAAGCGAATCCAATCATCGTTCAACGGGTGGTGCGCCCGGATTTCCTTATATTTCCCCTGTGCAACCTCCAGCGCCTCGTAATCGGCCGGTTGCAGGTGCGGGTTGCGCCGGAGCCGGCCGACATAGGTGTTCAGATAACGCGCATACCGCTTGAGTTCCGGATGCGACGTGACGGATTCCAGCCGGGGCCGCGGCGGTGCCCGCAAAGGGCGCGGGTAGCGACTGAACTGGCGGCCCAGGTAGATGGCGCCGCCACCGACGAGCAAGGCGAGCAACCCGGCATAGCCCCAGGCCAGCGGGGGATAGAACCGATGAAAGGCAAGGAACAGGCGCAGCAGCTCGAAGACCACCAGAAAGGTCAACAGCGCACCGATCCACAAGAACAGGCGTCGTATCCACAGCCACATGTTGTGCCACATCGGATTCATCATGGGTTCCCCCGTTGCAGGATATCCAGGGCAATCTGCCGGCTGGGCAGCGCCAGGTCCAGGTGATAGCGCAGGAAGGCCCCCAGTATCCGGTTCAACGCAGCCGTTTGGGCTGCCGTGCAACGGATGCGCA
>SLLF01000288.1 GCA_007134175.1 Kiritimatiellia bacterium
AAACCGCCGATTTCGGTTATCCCGTTCCCGATCTCCACGGTTTCCAGGGCGGCGGTCTCAATAGCGGACCGGGGCGCATGGGTCAAACCGTGACCGGTATTGAAATGGTGCAAGTTGGCGTTACCGGCGAAGGCGCGGGCACCAACAAACGCCAGGCCGTCCGGCAGCGTTAGCTCCCTGATATCGCACCCCTCAAACGCGCCCTCCAACAAGGATTGCAATCCAGCGCCAAACGTTACCGACTGCAGATTTACGCATTCGCAAAAGGCATCTTCAAAAATAACTTCAATGGTGTCCGGCATCTCCACGCGGGTTATATGCGTTAGCATCGCAAAGGCGGCGCCACCAATCGCGTACACATCGCGACCCGCGATTTGCGCCGGGATAACTACGTTCGGCGCCGTGCCGGTGTAACCGACAATCGATACCGTATTGTTCCAGTGGTTCGTGTCGAGCAGGAAGTCATTGGGGCGGAAGATTCTAAAGAAACCGCTTCAAAGGGAACCCAACAAGCTGCTAGACAGAGACAACCCAGGAGCGAACGATTACTGCGGGACATGACCACCACCTTTCTCCCCACTGACGGCGGGGCAGAGCACACAACCACCACCAGAAGGAAAGCGGGGAACCGGACGATCATCTACCCCAGTCCCCGTACAGAAGACTCGCTGACGCCGACCACCTACAAGACGCGCCGTTTTCATGACACCAGCGTGTCACGTCCAATGGTTTACTTCAAGCAAATTGTTTAACATTTTTTGATGACCAGCGAGCCCGAGCCGCCCCTTGACAACGGGCAACGGGCCACCCTACGCTGCATCCACCTATGCAATGGCGACTTCCTGTGCAAAATGAGCTCCTGCGCCACACCGGTATCGTTTTCACCGGTATGCTGGCGGTGCACCTGCTGAACCTGCTCTTTCAAATGGCCGTCAGCCGCGCGTTGCCGGCTGCGGAGTACGCCTTGCTGGCCGCGTTTCTCGGCTTTCTGATGATCGTCCAGCACCCGCTGACCACGCTGACGACGGCACTGAGCCGCTACAGTCAGTTACTGGTACAAGCCGGACGGGCCGGTGATATCAAACGATTGCTGATCAAGTGGCTGTTGCTGACCGGTCTGCCCGCTTTGGCCTTGGGCAGCTTTCTGGCTGCCGGCCACCGGCTGGTTATGGGCTGGCTGCACCTTGACCGGCCAGAACCCGTGCTGGTGGCCGGACTGATCCTGCCGGCACTTTTCTGGGCGGCCGTCCTTAACGGAGCGGGACAAGGCCTCCAGCTCTTTAAGTGGTGCGCCGCCGCCGCCGCCAGTGGGGCGTTACTGCGCCTGCTGCTCGGCGCGGGTTTGGTCTGGTTCTGGGTGCCCGCTTGTGGCTGGGCGATGCTGGGCCACGGTGTCGGTCTCTACACGGCCGTCGCCGTGCTGGCGATCGGATGCTACTGGACGCTGTGCCGCGCCCCCCGTTCCCAGGAGACCCTGCCGCATTTGCGCCAGTTCATGGCGCAGGGTTTGTTAGTGCAGTTGGCTTTTGCGGTATTGATGACCGCCGATGTCATACTGGTTAAGCATTTCGTCCCAACCGATACGGAATTTGCCTATGCCGCCACTCTCGGGCGCCTGGTGGTCTTTCTGCCCAGCGCCATTGTGCCCGCCATGTTCCCGAAAGTGGTCGCCCACGGCACCGGGACGACCGATCAAGAGCGGGTATTCCAACAAGCTTTCCGCTGGACGCTGGCCTTTGTGGTGGCCAGCGTTGTCGCGGTTGCCGGACTGGCGCGCCCGTTGGCTCTTATCCTGTTCGGGATCAACGATCCCTCGCTCTACCTGATTCGATTGATACAGGCGATGGCGGCCGTCATGGGACTGACCGCGCTGCTAAACATCCTACTCCACTATCATCTCGCCCAGCGCCGCTTCGCACCCACCTGGCCGGTAGTCGGCTGCGCCGCTGCTTATCTGGGTGCCAGTTTCATTTTTCATGCCACGGCCTGGGCTATTGTGGCCGCAGCCGCCACCACCCATGCGGTCGCCACGGTGGTATTGTGGTATAGTTGTTGCAGCAGAGCCCGCTAGGACAACCACCATGCACGGGGTAAAAAAAGCCAAACAAGAGTACGTTTTCTTTATACTAAGCTTGCTGGGCCTCACCCTGTTGGTCTTCCGCCAGGTGCTGGTGCCGGGCCAGTTCCTCTTCACCTCCGACGATAATATCGGGTCCCTGCTGCTGCGACAACAATGGCTGCCGCAGGCCTGGTGGGGCGGCTGGAGCGATCAGGAACTCCTGGGTCAGCCCTCTTTAATGTTTTTCAATTTGACCAACCTGCTGTTGTTTGTTTTTCCCGCCGGGTTTTTCAATAATTGGATCAACGCCTTCGATCTGGCCGTTGGCTCCTTTTTCCTCTACCTCTACCTCCGTGGCCGAGGCCTGGCTTGGCCCGCATGCGTCCTGGGCGTACTCACCGCCTACTGGGTAGGCAGCAACTTGACGCTGGTCTATGCTGGTCACATCGGGAAATTCGGCATACTGCTCTGGGTCCCGTGCTTCCTGTGGCTCACGGATAGCGCCATCCGTAAATCATCCGTTTCCCGCGCCATGCTCGCTGGCGGCGCCCTGGGGGCGATGTTTCTGGAACAGGCGGATGTGGCCTTCTTCTTCGCCCTCGCGCTGGGGCCATACGCCCTCTTCGCCTGGTGGCGCACCCACGGCTTGACCTGGACCACCGGCGCCAGAATTCTAGGACCTCTTTTTCTCACCGCCTTCCTGCTCGCCGTCCACCCGCTGCTTGGAGGCTACCGCAGCGCGGTAGAAGGAGTGGCGGCCGTCCAGCAGGATGAACAGGCCAAATGGGAATTCATAACGCAATGGAGCTGGCCGCCGGAGGAATCCATCGACTTCATCGCGCCCGGTTATACCGGTTGGCGCAGTGGCGAACCCACCGGCCCCTATACCGGTCGGATGGGCCGCTCCCCCGGCTGGGAAGAAACGGGCCAGGGGTTTCGCAACTTCAAACTGGAGAATCAATATCTCGGCGCCATCCCGCTTCTCTTCGCCGTCGCGGCCGTCTACGCGGCTATGCGTCGCCGCCATGCCGACCGCAAAGAGATCGCTTTTTGGGGCGTGGTCACGGTCGTAGCGCTCCTGCTCGCTTTCGGCAAATACTTTCCCCTCTACACGCTCTTCTACCAACTGCCGTTCGTCTCCTCTATCCGCAACCCAAACAAGTTCCTACAACTATTTCAATTCGCGCTCGCCATCTGCACGGCCTATGGCGTGGAAGCCTGCTGGGCCCATACGACGGCGGGAACCCGCCGGATCAATAGTCCCGTCGATTGGCGGCCCGTCTGGTATGGGGCCCTGGCCCTCGCTGGCATCCTGTTGTTCGCCTCATTTTCTGCCATGGCCAGATCGGACCGGATCGCAGCGGCGCTTCAGGCCGAATGGGGCCATTATGCTTCCACCATCGCGGCCAACCGGGTGCCCGCACTCTTGCACGGAGGCGTGATGACCGTGGTGGCCGCAGTGGGCCTGTTCCTGCTCACGCGCACCCGCACCACCCGGCGCATGGCCTGGATCACCGTAATCGCCCTCATCGCCGTGATGGTGCTCGATGTGATCTGGCTGGCGCGTCACTACGTAAAAACCATCGCAACCGGCTCGATGGCCACCCATCCTGTAGTGGAGGCCATTCAGGCTGCACCCGACGGCTCGCGCGTGGCCCTGGTCACGCAGGAGGGGTTCTATAACCAGTGGCTCTCCGTGCTCTTCCCCTATCATGGGATAAAGACCGTCAATGTGTCGCAAATGCCGCGCATGCCGGTCGATTACGAACGCTACCTCAATGCCGTCGGCCGCCATCCGCTCCGCCACTGGGCACTGGGCGGCGTAGGCTGGGTCCTCGCGCCCGCTGAAGTATGGGGTCAAATAGCCGCTGATCCCGGGCTGCGAGGCCAGTTCGACTTGCAACTGGCGTATGCGGTTGTACACGGCAACGGCGGAGTCAGGATCAGCCCCACCCCGGAACCGCGCCCGGGTTCACATGTGCTCCTGCACTATACCGCCCCCAGCCCGCGCTACGCCCTAGTCGCCGGCTGGGAAATCCTGGACGATGCAACCGCACTGCGCCGCCTCGCCGCCCCTGACTTTGTTCCGTTCGACCGAATCATGATCGCAGCGGGCCAGGACACTGCAGCATGGCCGAGTCCTAATCGCCGCGGGCTGAACGGCGAGGTGCAGCGCGTCGATTATCGCCCCGGCTACGTCCACTTAAACGTCACTGCCGAGTACCCGTCCATCCTGCGCGTCGCCGACAAGCACGATCCCGATTGGCAGGTCGAGGTGAATGGCCACCCGGCACCACTGCTGCGCGTGGACTATCTGGTCCAAGGCGTTTATCTCGATGCCGGCCAGCATGAGGTAATCCTGCGTTACGCCCCTCCGATCACTACCCTTTGGGTGCAGGTCGCGGGCATGAGCCTGGTGTGGCTCGCGCTGCTGCTCGCGATCCGCAACCGCTTCAACCATCTTCGAACTAAGCACGCATCATGAATAACCAGGAACCAGCCGTCGCGATTATCGTCCCCTTTGGAGAATGGAATCAATGGGTCATCGAATGCGTGCAAGCCATCGCCGCCTTGAACGGGATGAACGAACGCTGGACCTGCTGGCTCGTGCCTGACCACGAACCAGACGAGAACTGGAGCCGACAACTACCGACAGGGAACCCGCAGTGCCGGATTGAGATACTTGCCACCGGCCCCGGCAATCCCGCGCAGAAGCGCAACGCCGTGTTGCGGGTAAGCCGCGATCCCATTATTGCCCTGATCGACTCCGATGCCTGGCCCGAACCGGACTGGCTAACCACCGCTTTATCCCACTTGATCCCTGGGGGGTCAGTCCCTGAGGGGTCAGTCCTTGCATATGTGCAGCCACCCGGAAGCT
>SLLF01000024.1 GCA_007134175.1 Kiritimatiellia bacterium
CAAGGTGGCGGCAGGCGCGCCGGACAAGGCGAGGTGCAGCGTTTGTACGATGGATTCAGTCGTCACGCCGTTGAGGCCGGCCTTCTCGCGGTCGACCCGGAAGAAGAATTTGCGTTGGTGTGCCTCGACCGAGTCGTCGATGTCTACCATGCCTTCCTCCTCGTACATGCGGGCCCGGAGCATTTGGGCCGCAGCGATCAGATCGTCGTAGGTGTGGTGAGGCGCCCCATAGACCTCCGCCACCACCGTCGCCATTACCGGCGGGCCGGGCGGCGTCTCGACGATCTTGATGTTGGCCCCGGTGGCTTGTGCCAGAGCCGCGACATCGTCCCGCATGCGCAGGACCAGGGCGTGGCTGTCCATTTCCCTTTTTGTGTGGTGCACGAGATTGAACCGAATATCGGCTACATGCGGTCCTTCTCGCAGGTAGTATTGACGGACCATCCCGTTGAAATCCATCGGCGACGCGGTGCCGACGGTGGCGGTGAAGTCGACCACCTCCGGCATGGTGCGCAGGTAGTCCTCCAACTGGCGCACCACGGCGTCTGTTTGCTCCAAGGTGGTGTCTTCCGGCATATCCACCACCCACAGCAATTCGTTTTTGTTGTCGAACGGCAACATCTTGAGCGGCACCCGGCCGGTCAGGGCCAGGGCCACCGAGCCGGCGAAAAGGAGCGCGGTGACGCTGAGCAGGATACGGCTGTTGCGGCGGGAATCGATGAAAGGGGCGACCATACGGCAATAGCCGCGGTACAACCGTGTTTGTTTCGGATCGGGCGCGGGTTGGTCGGAGGTCTCCTTCACCCGCAGGATCATGCGCGCCAGCGAAGGGGTGATGGTCAAGGCCACCACGGTGGAGAAGAGTACCGCGATGGGCACATTCATGGCCATGGGGGCCATGTAGGGGCCCATCATGCCGGTGATGAAGAACATGGGGAAGAAGGAAACCATCACCGCCAGAGTCGAGAGGATGATCGGGGGCATGACCTCGTTCATCGCGTTCAGGATCGCCTCGCCGCGCGGAGCCAGCCGCAAGCGCAGATGGCGGTAGATGTTCTCCACGCCGACGATGGGATCGTCGACCAGCAAGCCCAGGGTCAGGATGAGGGCGAACAAGGTGACGCGGTTGATGGTGTAGCCCATCAAGTAATTGAAGAGCAGCGTGAGCGAGTAAGTAATGGGGACAGCGATGGCGACGATGATGCCCTCGCGCCAGCTCATGGTCAGGGCGAGCAGGCCAATCACGGTGATGATAGCGAGGCCCAGTGAAGTGACCAGGTTGTTCACCTTTTCGTTGGCGGTGGCGCCGTAATCGCGCGTGATCCGGATATGGACATCGTCCGGCAGCATGGTGGCCTGTAGCCGGTCCAGTTCCGTTTGCACGTCGCGGGCCAGCGTTACGGCGTTACGCCCGGCCTTCTTTGCCACGGCGATGGTCACGGCCGGATAGGTCCCGTCCCGTTCGTCGGGCGGACCGAAGCTCAAGCGCGAATAATGAACCGGTTCGGCCGGGCCGTCGCTGATATCCGCCACATCCTTCAAGTAGACCGGGCGACCGTCATGCGCGCCGACCATCAAGTAGGCGACTTCGCGCGCGTCCTGTAGGAACGGGCCGGCCTTGATGCGGATGATTTCATTGGCTTGGGCAAAGGCACCGCTTTCCTGCTGCGCATTCGCCGCGCGAATTGCACCGGTCACTTCCAGTGGCGAGAGGTGATAGGCTTGCAGGCGCACCGGGTCGAGATGAACGTGCACCTCGCGCCGCTCGCCGCCATGGATGGTGATGCGCGCGCTGTCCGGCAGGCGTTGTAAATGCTCGACCACTTCCTCCGCTACCCGGTAAAGCTCGTAGGATGAGTAGCGGTCGCTGTAGAGCGCGGCATTGATGATCGGAACGTCATCGATCTCCACCGGTTTCACCACCCAATCCGTGATGCCCGGTGTGACCTGGTCGATGTTGGAGAAGAGTTTATTGTAGAGCTTGATCAAGCTTTCTTCCCGGTTCTCACCGACGAAGAACCGGACCGTGACAATGGCCAGGCCGGGGCGGGACGCGGAATAGACGTATTCCACCCCGTCGATCTGGTAGAGCAGTTTTTCCAGCCGGGCGGAGACCAGTTGCTCCGTCTCGGCGGCACTGCTGCCGGGGAAGCGGATCATCACGTCGGCCACCGGCACCACAATCTGCGGCTCTTCCTCGCGCGGTGTCAGCCAGAGTGCGCCGGCACCGACCAGCAGGCTCATCACGATCAGCAATATCGCCATGTTGCCTTGCAGGAAGGCCTTGACGATGCCCATTAGAAAAGTATTTTCGCGTTCCATGATCCAGTTACCGTTTGATAGGTTCAACGAGAATCGTTTCGCCGTCCGACAAGCCGGCCAGCACTTCCACTTCGTCGCCGAGTACCGTGCCGGTTTTTACCAAACGCCGCACGACGCGCTGATCGGCGACCACTTGCACCATTTCCAGTTGACCGGCGCGATAGACGGCCGAACGGGGGACGAGGATAACGTCGTGGGGCGCGGCGGGAATCCACAGGCGGCCGAATGTGCCGGGTAAAGGGGGCGGATCGGTCGGTTCCAGTAACACCTGCACCAGCTGGGTGCGGGAGCGTGCATCGATGGCGCCGATCACGCGGTGGACCTGGCCGGTCTGCGGGGTGTCGGGTCGTTCAAGCTGCAGTGTCACCGCGTCACCGATCACCAGTGCGTCCACCAGGCGGACCGGCACCGGCACATCCAACCGCATGCGAGCTGGATCGTACAGGTGGAGCAGCGGCTGACCGGGATTGGTCAGCATCCCTACTTCCACCTCATGGTCGGTGATGCGGCCGGCAAACGGGGCGCGAATCTCGGTGAAAGTCAGGGCCACTTCCGCCTGGTCCACTGCGGAACGCGCGGCCTGGAAGGCCGACTCGGTGGCGATTAACTGCTGTTCCGTCGCCGCCTGCGTCGCGTGCAGCCGCTGTGTCCGTTCGAACTCCGTTTCCGCACGGCGCAGATTCGCCTGAGCGGCTGTGAGCTGGGCGCGCAGGTCGCGGTCATCCAGGCGTATCAGAAGTTGGTCGCGCTCCACTGCGTCGCCCGCGCGCGCGTGCACGTCCTGTGCATAGGCACTGACGCGGGCGCTGAGCTGCACGGCGTGCTCGGAGGTCACGCTGCCCACCGTCTCCACCAGTCGCGGCCGGTGCTGCCGGGTGACGGTCAGGGTCGCTGCATCGGGCGGCAGCGGTCGACCGGGTTCGTGCGCCACCGTGCCCGGCGGGATGCGGGTGGTGAATAGTCCGGTGGTCCAGACAAAGATGACTAGAAATCCGAGCGTGCCGACCAATGGCTTCCACCCGGCCCGCAGCGCGTGTGCAATCTTCTTCATGGTGTGTTTTCCTCCCGGTAACGATCAATCAGTTGGCCCTGGGCCCGCTCCACGTTGGCCAGTGCGGTCAGGTGGTCATAGAAAGCGGACGTACGCCGCGTCTGCATGGAGGTGAAACCGGATTGTGCCGTCAGCACATCCGCCAATGTGGCCGCGCCCTGTACGTATTGGTCACGGGTCAAGGTTAGCGCCTGGGCGGCGCTCTCTGCGGCGGCGCGGGTGACCTCCAATCGTTCGTACGCCTCCTTGGCTTGGATTTGCGCCTGTTGCAGCGCCAACTGCAGTTCGCGCCGGGCCTGATCCCATTTCGCGCGGGCCGCTGCCTGTTGTGCCCGCGCCTGTCGCAATTGGCCGCGCCGCCTGAACCCGTCGAACAGTTCCCATTCGGCCATGACGCCGACAAGATAGGAGCGTTCGAAATCAGATGAAACATCGCTATCCCAGTCCACCGACCCGAACGCGCTGACCGTGGGTGCGTAGGCGGCCCGTGCATCGCGTATTTCGGCCTGGCGGATATCCAATAGCGCGGCGATGGCCTGTAGCTCAGGATGGCGCTTCACGCCCCTGCGATCAGTGGTGGGCAACGTTGGAATGGTCGTTTCGGGCGCGGTCAGGGTTTCGGCCGTGACCAAGTCCACGCCGATCGCGGTGTTGAGGGCGGCCAGGGCCAACTCGAAGCCGTGCCACGCGCGGATTAGCTCCTCGCGGGCTTGGGCCACCTGGACTTCCAGATTGAGGACATCGGTGACGATTACCGTCCCGGCGTCGAACCGTTCCCGAGCCACGCGCAGGCTTTCCTGCAGCCCGGTGATGCGGTCATCCTGCACCTGCACATGGTCACGTGCCTGCAGGGCGCGGTAGTATCCCTCTTTCACTTTATAGATCAGCGTGTTTTGGTAGGCGGCGGTCGCGAATTGTTCGGCCGTTACGCCGTGCCGACTTACTGTTTGCGCCGTGCGGCGCTGGGGGTCAAACAGCGGATAGCGCAGGCCGGCGGTCAGGCGCAGGTGGTCGGTGTCGTCCGGGTTATTGAAATCCAGATTCGGATCGCCCAGATCGAAGGCGCGCCGGTTCAAGGCCATCATGAAGGCCTGGGTCGGATTATCGGTCAGCGAATAATTCGCGCCGGCCACGAGGGTTGGCCAATAGTGGGCCCGCGCAGTCACTTGCGCCGCGCGGGCAGCCTCCACCCGTGCGCGGGCGCCTTGAAGCCCGGGGTTATGCGCCAGTGCGGCGTGGATACTCTCGGTCAACGTGGCGGCGGATGCGGCGGGTACGCACGTCCAGCCGTAGACCGCCACGATCACGGCGACGGTCAACGTTAGCGTCTTATGGAAAAAGAGAGTGCAAGAGAGCGGGCATACTGTAGCCGGGCACGCTGGGCCCGGCAGGCCGCCCTCAGCGCGGGCGTGAGAGACCATCGCGTCGGCGAGCTGACCGCGGTAGAAGGCCTCTCCGCGCGTGCGCGCGATGAGCTCGAGGGAGCGCGCCTGTTCGGGGAAGCGCCAGGTCTCTCCTGGCCGTGGTGCGCGCCCGTGGGGGGTGAAG